>JAUNKU010000031.1 GCA_030532645.1 Neisseria sp.
GAATGAAGAAAAAGGCGAAGTGAAGATTCAGGCAGCGGAAAAAGATTGATTTTTTGATGGCTGCGAATTTTGAGTCGGCTTTTAAAACAAACCGCCTGAATGTTTTTTCATATTCAGGCGGCGTATTTTCCGGAGAAAATTATTTCATAAATTGTTGCAGTGCAATGCGTGCGATGTCGTCCAAGCCGAAGCCGTCGGCATCGGCTGCGTTGCCGTTCGGGGTCAGGCCGTTAATCAGTGAAGGCAGGTTTTGGGCAATCAAATCGCTGGCTTGTGTGCTGTTCATTCCCAATTTTTCTGCCACGGGAGCAATCAGGCTGCCCAATGCGTTTTGGATTTGCTCGCCTGAAACGGCTTCGTTTGCACCGTTGCCGATCCAAGAATTCAAGGCTTCGCTCAAACCGCCTTGTTGCAGTTTGTTCATCAAACCGCCGATGCCGCCTGCTTGCTCGATCAGCTGCATAATCAGATTGCTGCTGTTGTTTTGACTGCCCATCGCCGAAGCTGCTGCACCAATCAAAGAATCCATCAAACCCATTTTTTATCCTTTCCAAGATGAAATTGTGAAATGCAGAAAGCGAAGGATTGTACAAACGGCCAACGGTTTTCCGCGCTTTTTAACCTGTTTTAACTTGGCCGGTGTGTTGTTTTGGAGATGGGAGAGCCGGATTTTGCGTTTTCTTTTAAAAGAGACGAAGTTGGTTCAGGCCGTCTGAAAAACGGGCTGAGCGGTTTAGCCTGCGTTTTCAGACGGCCTTTATGTTCTTGAAACGGTTGGTTTCAACTTCGGTTTCGCGGATTATTCCGCTTCGCGCCCGTTGAAAAATTCGCTTGCACCGCCTTCAAAAAAGCCCTGCAAAATGGCTTGCGCGGCAACTTGGTCGAGTACCGCTTTCTGTTTTTTACCGAATATTTGTGCTTCGCGCAACAGGCTTTCGGCGTAGAGCGAGGAGAGGCGTTCGTCCACCCAGTAAACAGGCAGGTTGAAGCGCCCGTGCAGGCGGCGGCCGAATTTGCGGGCCAGACGGGTCAGCTCGTGTTCCGTGCCGTCTGCGTGGGTGGGCAGGCCGACGACCAGACATTCGGGCTGCCATTCTTTGATGAGTTTGCCGATGGCGGCAAATTTGGCATCGTTGCTGTCGCCGCTGACTGTGGCAATCGGGTGGGCAATGGCCAAACGGGCATCGCCTTGCGCTACGCCGATGCGGGTTTCGCCGAAATCGAAGGCAAGGCAGCTGCCTTGCGGTGCGGGGAAATGTTCAGGCACGTCCGGCTCCTTTCATCAGGAAAACGGTATCCACGCCGAGTTTGGCCAGTGCGGCGCGGTAACGCTGCTCGGGCGGCGTGTCAAACAGAATAGCGGTATCGGCAGGGACGGTCAGCCAAGCATTTTCTGCCAATTCTTTTTCGAGCTGGCCGCTGTGCCAGCTGGCCGAGCCGATGCTGATAACGGCTTTTTCCGCCGCTTCGCTGCCGTTTTGCCCCATTTTTTCGATAATGTCGCGCGAAGTGGTCAGCGAAACGCCGTTGCCGACTTTGATGCTGCTCTGCCAGCGGCCTTCGGGCGTGTGCAAGACGAAGCCGCGGTCAATCTGCACGGGGCCGCCCATCATAACGGGGCTGTCTTTCAGATAATCGGGCGCACGGCCGGAGGCGGCGGAAAACACCATTTCCATCATAATCGGCGAAGGTTTGTTGATCACAATGCCCAGCGCGCCGTCTTCGTCGTGCTGGCAGAGATAGACTACGCTGCCGGAGAAAAACGGATCGTCCATATCGGGCATCGCGATTAAGAAATGGTTGCTGAGATTCATTATCTGTATCGGGCGGAAAGTTCGCAATCGCCCATATATAAAGGCGGAGCGGCGAAATTGCAAGCGCTTTGCGATGCCGTCTGAAAAATCGGGTTATAATCGGCGTTTTGTCTGAATTTGGGATAACCGCTCCGATGTTGTTGCGACCTCTACTGACCGCCGTTCTGCTGGCTTGTGCCGCGCCTGCTTATGCCGTTACCGCGCAGGAAGCCGGGCAGGATTTGACCGAAGTGCGCCAAGCGATTGCCAAAGCGCAAGCCGAAGTGCAGCAGAAGCAGGCTGTTAAGAAAAAAGTGCAGCAAACTTTGAATAAAACCCAAACTGCCTTGAACCGCGCGAAAAAAGAATGGGAAACCGCCGACCGCCAGCACCGCGAGGCGTGGAAAAAGCTGCAAAAGCTGCAAAACGAGCTGGAAACGATGAAAGCCGAAATTGCCGCCGCCAAAGCCCAGCTTTCCCGTTTGCTCGGGGCGTATTATAAAAACCGCCAGCCCAATGCGGTGGTTCTGTTTTTGAAAAACGCCGAGGCCGGGCAGAAAGCGCGTTTTCTCGAATATTCGCGCTATATCAATCAGGCCAATGAAAAAGTGATTGCCGATTTGGTGCGCCAGCAAAGCGAATTGAAGCAGCGCGAAGCGGCGGTTGACCGCGAATTAGGCCGTCTGAAAAAACTGCGGGCGCAGAAACAGGCGGCATTGGCCAAACTCGGCAGCGACCGAGCCAAAGCGCAGCGCGAAAGCGAGCAGCTCAACCGCCAAATCGACAGCCAAACCCAAAAAATCAGCCGGTTGCGTGCCGATGAAAACCGCTTGAACCAAGTGATTGCCGATATTGCGCGCCGTCAGGCGGAAAAACGCCGCCAAGAGGCGGAAGCACGCAAAAAAGCCGCACAAGCGCGTTTGGAAGCAGAAAAAGCGCGAGCCAAAGCCGAAAAAGGCAAGGGTAAAACAGCCAAACCGCAAGCGGCACAACAAACCAAAACTACGCCAAAAAGCAGTGAAAAACCGAAAACGGCAGCAAAAAGCGGCAATAAAAACAATGCTGCTGCGCCGAAATCCACGCTTACTGCCGAAGACCGCGCCTTGCAGGCACCGTATGAAAACACCGCAGGGTTCAGCCGCCTGCAAGGCCGCTTGAACCGTCCGGTCGGCGGCAGCATTACCGGCCGTTTCGGTCAGGCGAAAAGCAGCGGCGGCGTGTGGCGCGGGCTGTTTTTCAGCACGCCGTCTGCCTCGGTACGCAGTGTTGCGGCCGGTACGGTGGCGCACGCAGGCAGCATCGGCAGCTACGGCAATACTGTAATTATCGACCACGGCGAAGGCTATTTGAGCGTGTATGCCGGATTGTCTTCGGTGGCCGTCGGTGCCGGCAGCAGCGTGGGGGCAGGAAGCAGTATCGGCAGCAGCGGCAGCTTCGGCGGCGAGCCGGGACTGTATTTCGAGCTGCGCTACAAAGGCGGCGCAGTGAATCCGGCTTCTTGGTTGCGTTAAGGCCGTCTGAAAACCGGCAGTTTTTTGATAGCGTATGCCGCTTGGCTTGGGGCAGGGCGTAAATCTGATATTTGCCGTTTATTTAAGCGCTTATATTGGATTTCCATTTTGTTTCAATATAATCAATATGAGCTGCGGCATTTGCTTATGCCGTCTGAAAATCGGCAATGCCGTTTTAAGGGTTAGAGATTGAAATGCTGCTATTTAACGGCGGATTTAAATACGGCATACCTTGTATGAGATTGTGCAGAAATATGTGATTTTCAGACGGCCTTTTTCCGCCAAGCGCGTTAACCGCCCGAAACATTTTTTTGCAGAAACCGTCTTGCCCGAGCAGGGAAAATCCCATAAAGTTCCGCATTTTGAACGGCCGAGGCCGTCTGAAAAAGCGCAGGTTTCTGCGATTGCATCATCAGAAAACAAAAAAGAAAACAAAACCATACCGGCCGCGAAACGGCGGTCAAACGGAAATCCGAACAGAAAGTATCCGAAATGGCAAATTCCACCCTGAAAAAAATCACGCTGTACACCGCAGGCGCGCTGAGCGGCATTGCATTGAGTTTGAGCGTGCAGAGTTTTGCTGCGAAAAACGAGGCCGGAAAGCCCGATGCGCTGCCGGTGCAGTCGCTGCGTACGCTGGCGGAAGTGTACGGCCAGATTAAGGCGAATTATTACGAAGACAAATCGGACGACAAGCTTTTGGAAGGCGCGATGAAGGGAATGGTGGACAGCCTCGATCCGCATTCCGAATATATGAACAAAAAAGACTATGCCGATTTGAAAGAACATACCAGCGGCGAGTTTGGCGGTTTGGGTATGGAAATCGGTGCGGAAGACGGCTTTATCAAAGTGGTTGCGCCGATTGAAGATACGCCGGCCGAGCGTGCCGGTATCAAAAGCGGCGATTTTATTACCAAAATCAACGGCGAATCCACGCGCGGTTTGAGCGTGCACAAGGCGGTGAAGAAAATGCGCGGTACACCCGGCACGAAAATCACGCTGACCATCAGCCGCAAAAATGCCGACAAACCGATTACCGTCAAGCTGACCCGCGCGATTATCAAAGTGAAAAGCGTGCGCCACAAATTGCTGGAACCGGGCTACGGCTATATCCGCATCACCCAGTTCCAAACGCCGACCGTAGAAGCATTGGCCAAAGCTGCACAGGAGCTGCGTAAAGAAAACGGCGGTGAGCTGAAAGGTTTGGTGCTGGATTTGCGCGACGATCCGGGCGGTTTGCTGAACGGCGCCGTGGGCGTGTCGGCGGCGTTTTTGCAGGACGGCCAGAAAGTGGTCAGCACCAAAGGCCGCGACGGCAAAGAAAGTATGATTTTGAGCGCGAAAAAAGCCGATTATTCTACGATGGGCTTTGATGATCCTTTGGAAGGCCTGCCTGCCGAGTTGAAAACCATTCCGCTGACTGTGCTGATTAATTCCGGCTCGGCATCGGCTTCTGAAATCGTGTCAGGCGCGCTGCAAGATCACAAACGCGCTGTGGTGGTGGGGACGCAAAGTTTCGGCAAAGGCTCGGTGCAGACCGTGCTGCCGCTGAACAACGGCAGTGCAGTCAAAATTACCACTGCGCTGTATTACACGCCGAACGGCCGCTCCATTCAGGCGCAGGGCATTGTGCCGGATGTGGAAGTGAAGGACAAAGACCGCGCCTTTGAAAGCCGCGAGGCTGATTTGGCGGGACACATCGGCAATCCTTTGGGCGGCGACGAAGTGAAAAGCGGCGATAATGAAGAAGCAGCCGAAGAAATCAAAATCGAGCCGAAAACCAAAGATAAAAACAAGGAAAAAGAAGATATTTCCTCGCGCCGCGAGCCGAATCCGGCCAAAGACGACCAGCTGAAAGCCGCGTTGGAATTGGTGAAAAATCCGGCCAAATGGCAGCAGTCGCTCGGATTGGCGGCGAAAAAGCCGGTGAAGAAAAAAGAGAAAGATAAAGACGAAGAATAAACGCCGAATCTTTAAAGCAGGCCGTCTGAAAAACGGGATTTTCCGCCCTTATCGGGGAAAAGCCGTTTTTCAGACGGCCTGTCTGTTCCGCTCTTTCCAAACGCGGCAAAACAGGGCAAAATGTGGCGTTTTATGCGGCGCAAGTGCTGCAAAATCCCAGCCTTGCCGAGGAAATACGTTATGCTTTTGATGATCGACAATTACGACAGTTTTACTTATAACATCGTGCAGTATTTTGCCGAACTCGGCCAAGAGGTGGTGGTGCGCCGCAACGACGATATTACTTTGGACGAAATCGCCGCGCTCAATCCCGAATATTTGGTGATCGGCCCCGGCCCATGTTCGCCGAAAGAGGCCGGTATTTCCGTACCGGCGATGCAGCATTTTGCCGGCAAACTGCCGATAATGGGCATTTGTTTGGGGCATCAAACCATCGGCGAGGCGTTCGGCGGCGATGTCGTACGCGCCAAAATGCTGATGCACGGCAAAGTATCGCCCGTGTTGCACGAAAACAAAGGAATGTTTGCCGGCCTGCCCAATCCCGTAACCTGTACGCGCTATCACAGCTTGGTGATTGCCCGCGATACGCTGCCTGATTGTTTGGAAATCACCGCGTGGACGGAGGACAGCGAAATTATGGGCGTGCGCCACAAAAATTTCCCGATTGAGGGCGTGCAGTTCCACCCCGAAGCGCTTTTAACCGAACACGGCCACGATATGCTGGCAAACTTCTTGCGCGAGTTTGCCCAGGCATAATGAAGAAAGCCGTTTTCAGACGGCCTCAATATTCAAGGCCGTCTGAGAAACAGCAGGAAAAAGCAGCAAACAGTCGCAAAAATTCACAAAATACGAGGAAAAGCTATGATTACGCCGCAACAGGCCATTGCCCGTCTGATTGACAATAATGAATTGTTCTACGATGAAATGACCGACTTGATGCGCCAGATTATGCGCGGCGAAGTGCCGCCCGAGCAGCTGGCGGCGATTATTACCGGCTTGCGGATTAAAGTAGAGAGCGTTTCCGAGATTTCTGCCGCCGCAGCGGTGATGCGCGAATTTGCCACGCAAGTTCCTGTGCAAACCGATAAAGCGCATTTGGTCGATATTGTCGGAACGGGCGGCGACGGTGCGAAAACCTTCAATATTTCCAGTACGGCGATGTTTGTGGCGGCGGCGGCCGGTGCGAAAGTAGCGAAACACGGCGGCCGTTCGGTTTCTTCGTCCAGCGGCGCGGCCGATGTGTTGGAAACAATGGGCGCCAATCTGGCTTTATCGCCGGAAGCGGTCGGCCGCAGCATTGACGAAATCGGCTTGGGCTTTATGTTTGCCCTCAACCATCACGGCGCGATGCGCCACGTTGCACCGGTACGCCGTTCGCTCGGCTTTCGAAGCATTTTCAATATTTTAGGGCCGTTGACTAATCCGGCCGGTGCACCGAACCAGCTTTTGGGCGTGTTTCATATCGATTTGTGCGGTATTTTGTCGCGCGTATTGAAACAGCTTGGTTCGCAGCACGTTTTGGTGGTCAACGGCAGCGACGGTTTGGACGAAATCACCATTACCGGTAAAACGCGCGTGGCTGAGTTGAAAGACGGCCGTATCGAAGAATACGACATTTCGCCAGAACAATTCGGCCTGCCGCTGTACGAAAACCTCAACGATATCAAAGTAGCAGATAGTAGCGAATCGCTGGCGATGATGAATCGGGTGCTGGCCGGCGAACACGGCGCAGCACGCGACATCGTGGTCTTGAACGCCGCCGCCTGCCTGTATGCCGGCAATGTGGTGGACACGCTGGCCGACGGTGTTTTGCTGGCACAGGCCACATTGGATTCGGGAAAAGCCAAGGCCAAACAGGAGGAGTTTGTCCGTTTCGGGCAGGCTGCGGCCGGATAATTCAAGCATCTGATACAGAGGCCGTCTGAAAAAAAGCGCAAGGTATGTTTTTGCTTGGCAGAAACGCCCGTTGCCTGTTTTCAGACGGCCTTTTTGCATTGTTACCGTTTAAAAGCGTTTTTTGCAGCGTTTTTGCTGCCCGATATATAAAGTTTAAAACTTTTTTCTTTTTTAAATCATTTTGTTAAGTAAAATTCTGCACACTATCGCCATAATTTGTTTTCCCAATGCTTGCAATAAGAACCGTTTGCATTTATATTTGCCAATAACAATAAATATCATTTATAAATAATCTTTATCCAAGTCGGCAAACCGCTGTTGTAAGCGAACAAGATTTGCCGCAGGGAACACATCGGAGCGAGTTATGTTTGTATGTATCTGCAATGCGGTAACCGACCGCCAAATCCAAGAAGTGGTTGCAGCCGGTGCAAACTCATTGAGCGATTTGAAAGCGCAACTGGGCGTGGCAACTTGTTGTGGCTGTTGTAGCGATTTGGCTTCTTCCTATTTGGGCGCAAGCAACGCGCAAGCGGCTTCCAATGCCGCTTCCGCAATCCGCGTAGATATGTAAGCGCATATTCACGGTTTTTAAGGCCGTCTGAAAACGGGCAGTTTTTGTTTTGGCAAAAATGTCTGTTTTCAGACGGCCTTTGTGTATGGTTTGGCAGCCAAATCCGTTTGGTTTCAGGTAAAATAAACCGTTTTTCCCAACCGTTTTCCTTTGCAGGTTTAATGTGAAAATTCTGATTCTCGGCAGCGGCCAAGTCGGCTCGATGGTGGCGCAAAATCTCGCGGCAATGCCGGACAATGACGTAACTATTGTCGATACCGATGAAAATGCGCTGAAAAATATCGGCAGCCGTTTGGACGTGCAAACCATTGTCGGCAACGGGGCTTCGCCGTCCGTGCTGGACGCGGCAGGCGCGGCGGATACCGATATGATGCTGGCGCTGACGCGGCAGGACGAAACCAATCTGGTGGCCTGCCGCATTGCTGCAGATTTGTTCAATATTCCGAACCGCATCGCGCGCGTGCGCCAAACCGATTATTTGGAGTTCGGCAGCGATACGGAAGACGGCGTACAGACTTTGGAGGCCTTGGGCGTAACCGATTCCATCAGCCCGGAGCAGCTGGTAACCGAGCGGCTGGCCGGTTTGCTCAGTTATACCAGCGCGTTGCAGGTGCTGCGTTTTGCTGATGATAAGGCGCGGATGGTGATTTTGCAGGCGAGCAAAGGCGGTTTGCTGCTGGATAAGCCGATTGCGGAAATCAACCGCCATCTGCCTGATGGAGTGGACTGCCAAATCTGCGTGATTTACCGCAACAACCGGATGATTGTGCCGAATGCGAATACGGTTATTATCGAAGGCGATGAAGTCTGTTTTCTGGCCGACAGCCGTTATGTCAAAACCATTATGCGCGAGCTGCGGCCTTTGGAGCAGCGCACGCGCCGCGTAATGATTGCGGGCGGCGGCAATATCGGCTACCGGCTGGCCAAGCAGCTGGAAAATCAGTACGACATTAAAATTATTGAATTTAATGAGAAACGTGCCGAGTGGCTGGCAGAAAATCTGGATAACGCGCTGGTATTGTGCGGCTCGGCCACAGATGAAAACCTGCTCGATCACGAATATATTGATGAAATCGATGTGTTTCTTGCGCTGACCAACGACGACGAAAACAATATTATGGCCAGCCTGCTGGCAAAAGATTTGGGTGCGCGCCGTGTCGTAACGATTATCAACCGTTCCCGTTATGTGGATTTGCTGGAAGGTAATCAAATCGATATTGTGGTGTCGCCGCATTTGGTGACCATCGGCAGCATTCTTGCGCATATCCGCCAAGGCGATGTGGTGGCGGTGCATCCGCTGCGACGCGGTAATGCCGAGGCGATTGAAGTGGTGGTGCACGGTACGAAAGAAACGTCTGCACTGGTCGGCCGCCGCGTGTCGGAAGTGAAATGGCCGCACGGCTGCTATATTGCCGCTTTGGTGCGCAGCGAAGAAGTGGTGATGGGGCATAAAGAAGACGTGGAAATGCAGGACGGCGACCACTTGATTTTCTTCGTTGCCCGCCGCCGCGTTGTCCGCGAGTTGGAAAAGCTGATTCAGGTGAAGATGGGCTTTTTCGGTTGATTCGGCCGGAAAAAACGGCAAAGGCCGTCTGAAAAATCAAGGATTTTGTTTTACGGAAATCTTTGATTTTTCAGACGGCCTTTATCAATACGAATAGAGGCTATTCGGTCAAGCCCGAGAATGAGGAATTTTTGACGGCAAAAGCGCTCCGCCGGATTTTTGTTTACTCTGCTTCGTCAATCCAAGCCTGCTGCACGGCTTCGAGGATTTTTTCGCCGCTGCGTGCCGGATCATCATCAAAATCGGGCAGGGCGATAATCAGTTCGCGCAAATGGGTGAAGCGGACGGTTTTCGGGTCGATTTCCGGATGGTTGTCATACAGCTCTTCGGCGATATGCTGGGTGTCGGTCCATTTCATCGTTGTTTCCTTTATGGGTTGGACAGGCCGTCTGAAAAGTAAGAAATTGCAGCTTGGGTCGGTACATCGGTTTTGTTGGGTTTTCACGTTGTTTCAACCCAATCTGCTTTGGTTTTCCCGTTGCGATAACGGTTTTATCGCTTTCCAGACGGCTTTATTTCAATCTTAATGTTCGCGTGCGTGGTTGATGGTGTATTTCGGGATTTCCACAACCAAATCGCTGTCGGCAACTTTGGCCTGACAGCTCAAACGGCTTTCCGCTTCCAAGCCCCACGCTTGGTCGAGCAGGTCTTCTTCGATTTCGCTCGGCTCTTCCAGGCTGTCGAAACCTTGACGCACGATGACGTGGCAGGTTGTGCAGGCGCAGGATTTTTCGCAGGCGTGGTCGATGTCGATATCGTTGTCCAGCAGCAAATCGCAGATGGTTTGGCCTTCGGGAGCGTTGTCGATGGTTTTGCCTTCGGGGCAGAGCACTTCGTGTGGCAGAATGGTTACTTTCGGCATAATTCTTCTTTATTGTTTAACAGTTAATAAAACGAGTTTGGAAACCAGCGGGCGAACGATGGTTACGCAGCAAAAGGCGATCGGCATTGCGAAAACATAGGCGCGGAATACACGTGAAAAGTAGTTGCCGCCGAAGCCGGTGTTGAGCGCCACGATAGCGGCAGACATTAAAAGCGCCATCGTGGCGGCCATATAAAAGGCAAATACGGTTTTGGTGTATCGTTTCGGAATAAAGCCCGACATAATGTGTTTCCTTTTCGGTTTCAGACGGCATTTGAGGCCGTCTGAAAAACAGATTTGCTTATTCTGCTGCCGGATAACGCTTGAACAGCAGCGACAGCGAAAGCTGCACCACCCAGCCGACGCCGAAGGCAAACAGCAGTGTGCCGATGCCGAGCGTGCCGCCGAGCAGCCAGCCGATTAAGCAGACGGATATTTCCAGCGCACCGCGTACCCAGCCGACCGGCCAGCCGGTTTTTTGGCAGAGGCCGACCATCAACCCGTCGCGCGGGCCTGCGCCGAGATGGCAGGTCAGATACAGCGCAGAGGCAATGCCGATCAGCAAAATACCGCCGATACACAGCAGAGCGCGCAGCAGCCAAGCGGTTTCGGCAGGCGCGGGAACCAAGCGGACAAACAAGCCCAATACGGCGGCAATGACCAGCATATTCATTACTGTTCCCAAGCCGGGGCGTTGGCGCAGCGGTATCCACAACAGCATTACGGCCGCGCTGATCAGCAGGGTAATCACGCCCAAATTCAACCCGCTCAGTTTGGCGATGCCTTGTGCCAAAACTGTCCACGGTGTCGAGCCGAGCGCGGCGTGTACCAGCATACCGTCACCGATGCCGAACAATGCCAAGGAAACCGCCAGCATTGCAAACGGTTTGGCTTCCAGCGACCAGCGGCTTTTGGCGGCCCAAGGTGTGAGCGGCAGAATGCGTTTAGTCACAGCGCGCTCTTTTCTTTCTTTCTTTCCTGCATTACTTCTTCTCCTTTATTGACGGGCTTTTTCCGAAAAACAGGGGTTCAAACGGCTTTTCAGGCCGTCTGAAAATATCTTGCACACTCGATGGAGAAGCGTGTTTTCTGAAAGAGGGTTGATGCCTGAATATTGGGGCTTTGTTTTTATACGGTTACGGCCAGCCTGATGATGCTGTCAGCCCAGCAATCCCAGATGTTCCGTCAAAATCGATGCGCCGATGGCAATCAGCACCAAGCCGCCGAGGATTTCAGCATATTTTCCGGCTTTGCTGCCGAGATAGCCGCCCAGCGACAAGCCGATGGCGGACATTGTGGTTGTCGTCAAACCGATGGTCAGCGCGGCGGTCAGAATATTGACTTCCATAAACGCCAAGCCCACGCCGACAATCATCGAATCGATGCTGGTGGCAACGGCAGTCAGCAAAGTCAGCAGAAAGCTGCTGCCTTTGGCGGTTTCTTCATCATCATTGCCGTCTGAAAACGCGCCGTAAATCATTTTGGCACCGAGCGCAAACAGCAAGGTGAACGCAATCCAGTGATCCCATTCTTCGATAAACGGCTTGGCCAGCGAGCCGCCGAGCCAGCCGATAAGCGGCGTAATGCCTTCGACAATGCCGAAAACCAGCGCGGTTTTGATGGTTTGCACAGCGGCCAGCCGCCGGCCGTATGCCGCGCCTTTGGCCATTGCGGCGGCAAATGCATCAACCGACATCGCAAAGGCCAGAACGAGCAGGGCGTAGAAACTCATTTCACTTTCTCTACAAGCCGGCGTTAAATATCATTAACGTTTTGACCGGCCAGCGCACGTTGGATATTGCGGTTCATACGGCGGGCGGCAAATTCGTCGGTAACGCGGCCGAGTGCGGCCGTATCGGCGCGCAATTCTTCGGCCGTGCCGTTTTTCAGACGGCCTTGCAAAGCGGCTACGGCGTTTGCTACGGCAGCTGATTCCTCGGCATTCAGCAAATCGCCGTCCAAAGCCAGCGCGGCTTCCACGGCGGCAATCAAGCCCTCGGCTTCCACGGCGGCTTCGGCGCGCGCACGGGCGGCAGCATCGTCTTTTGCCGCGCTCATACTGTCTTTCAGCATTTGCGTGATGGCTTCATCGTCCAAACCGTAAGACGGTTTCACTTCGATTTGCGCCTGTACGCCGGTGGTTTGCTCGCGAGCTGAAACCGACAGCAGGCCGTCTGCATCTACTTGGAATGTAACGCGGATACGCGCCGCGCCAGCGGCCATCGGCGGAATGCCGCGCAAGGTAAATTTTGCCAAGCTGCGGCAGTCGGCCACCAATTCGCGTTCGCCCTGTACGACGTGAATCGTCATTGCGGTTTGGCCGTCTTTGAAGGTGGTGAAATCCTGCGCGCGCGCGGTCGGCAGCGTGCTGTTGCGCGGAATGATTTTTTCCGCCAAACCGCCGTAGGTTTCCAAACCGAGCGACAGCGGCGTAACGTCCAAGAGCAGCCATTCGCCGTCGTTTTTGTTACCGGCCAAGACATTGGCCTGCATTGCCGCGCCGAGCGCAACCACTTCGTCGGGGTTCAGATTGTTCAGCGGTGTTTGGCCGAAGAAGGTTGCCACTGCCTGCTGGACGTGCGGCATACGCGTTGCACCGCCCACCATAATCACGCCTTTCACCGCCGATTTTTCTACGCCGGCATCTTTCAATGCCTGCTTCACCGGCTCAATGGTTTTTTGCACCAGATGGCGCGTCAAATCTTGAAATTCCTGTTGCGTAATCGTGGTTTCCACCGTTTGGCCGTCTGAAAGCCGGGCGCGGACGGTGGTGCTCGGATTGCGCGTTAATTCTTCTTTCGCCGCGCGAGCCAAGCCCAGCAGAAGCTGGTGGTCTTGTTCGTTCAGTTGTGAGAGTTTGTTTTGCTCCAAAAGACGGCAGAACAGGCGGTGGTCGAAATCGTCGCCGCCCAGAGCGGAATCGCCGCCGGTGGCTTTGACTTCAAACAAGCCTTTGGAGAGCTGCAATACGGAAACATCGAATGTACCGCCGCCCAAATCATAAACCACAAACGTGCCTTCCGAGCCGTTGTCCAAGCCGTAGGCAATCGCTGCGGCGGTCGGCTCGTTCAGCAGGCGCAATACGTTTACACCGGCCAAGCGCGCCGCATCTTTGGTGGCCTGCCGCTGTGCATCGTCGAAATAGGCCGGAACGGTAATGACCGCGCCGGTCAGTTCGCCGCCCAAGCTTTCTTCGGCACGCTGTTTCAGCGCGCGCAGAATTTCGGCGGAAACTTCAATCGGCGTTTTCGCACCCTGACGGGTTTGCAGCTCGATAACTTTTTCGTTGCTGCCGAAACGGTAGGGCAGCTCGGCGGCGTTGATGTCGGCCAAAGTACGGCCGATCAGGCGTTTCGCGGAAGAAATCGTGTTCAGCGGATCGGTTTTCTGCGCTTTAAGTGCATCGTGGCCGACCTCGATATCCGTGCCGCTGCCGTAGCGCACCACGGAAGGCAGCGTATTGCGGCCTTTTTCATCGGGCAGGCAGGCTGCGCTGCCGCTTTTTACGGTGGCGGCCAAGCTGTTGGTTGTGCCTAAATCAATGCCCACGGCCAAGCGGTGTTGGTGCGGAGCGGCGGAAAGGCCGGGTTCGGCGATTTGGAGTAGAGCCATAGC
>JAUNKU010000032.1:0-11515 GCA_030532645.1 Neisseria sp.
CGCACAACCAGCTGGGTGTAAAGCTGCACGTTTTCGTTCAGGGCAGGCAGCTGGTAAAACGTCTGCATCGAAACATCGACTTCATAGCCGACTCCGTTTACGTCAATCACGATTTGCGGCGGCATTTTTTCAATCAGTTTGCCGGTCAGTCGGCTGATCATAGCAATTCCTTCGGTATCGGAGGCCGTCTGAAAAACGCGTTTCAGACAGCGTTTTCAGACGGCCTGTTGGTCGGGCAGGCAAAACCGACATTGTACAAAACAAAACAGCCCGTGAAAAACACGGGCTGCCGTTATGTTCAGATTTCTTGCGGTGCAGTGTCGGATACAGCTTCGTTGCTGTTGACTTTTTGGCTTTTCGCACCGGGCACAATCTGCTCGATTTTGACATTCGCCTGTCCTGCGTGGATAAAGCCTAATTTCTGTGCAGCCGCTTTGGATACATCCAACACGCGTTTGCCGTGGAACGGGCCGCGGTCGTTGATGCGTACCACAACGCTTTTGCCGTTAGAAAGATTGGTTACTTTCGCATAGCTGGGAATCGGCAAGGTGCGGTGGGCGGCAGTGAGGGCGTGCATATTGAAACGCTCGCCGCTGGCGGTGCGGCGGCCGTGAAAGCCCGGGCCGTACCACGAAGCTTTACCTGTTTGGGAAAATCCGCTGACTTTCTTCGACGGATGATAGCGCTTGCCGGCAACTTTGTAGCTCATATTGGCCGTTTTGTGCAAAGGCTCGGCTTGAACGGTTGGCAAGGCAACGACGCTGTCGGCGACAGCCTCATCAGCCCAAGCGGCGCTGTGGATAAACAAAGCCGCTGCGGCGGCTGCGGAGAAAGTAAGTGTGCGGATTGCAGTCAAAACAGGTTCCTTTCCGGAGTTTAAGATGGTTGCCGCGTCTGTTTCTCTTCTTGTACGGCAGGTTTTCGGCAAACCGCCTTTGCGGACGGCTTGCGGTTGCGGCTTTTTGCTATTTAACGGCAAAAGCCTTGTTTTTCAGACGGCCTCGGCGTTTGCTTCAAACTACACCGCCTGCAAAATCATTCTGCCGCCACGCTTCAAACAGCATCACGGCAACGGTATTCGATAAGTTCATACTCCGGCTGCCGGCCTGCATCGGCAGACGCAGTTTTTGTTCGGCAGGCAGCGTGTCCAAAATTTCCGCCGGCAGGCCGCGCGTTTCGGGGCCGAACAGGAAAACATCGCCTGCACGGAAATCCGTTTGGTCGTAACGGCTGCTGCCTTTGGTGGTCAGCGCAAAGATGCGGCGGCCTTGCAACGCGGCCAAGCAGTCGGCAAAGTTTTCGTGTACGGTCAGTTTGGCAAACTCGTGATAATCCAAGCCGGCGCGTTTCATTTTGGCCGAATCAAGCGGAAAGCCGAGCGGTTTGACCAAATGCAGATCTGCGCCGGTATTGGCGCAGAGGCGGATAATATTGCCCGTATTCGGCGGAATTTCGGGCTGGAAAAGGACAACAGTAAACATAATTCTTTATCAAAATAAGGGGCGTACTATGCACGATAATAGAAAACACCGTCAAAATTTTTGCATTCCGCCTTTGGCCAGCGTCCAGCAGAAAATCCGTTCCACCCCCGAACGGCGGAGCATTCGGGCCAGTTCGGCCAATGTTGCATTTGTGGTGCAAACATCGTCGATTAACAGCAGATTACGGTTTTTAACGTCAAAGGCCGTCTGAAAAACCGCCTGTTTGCGGAAATGGAAAAACGGCAGTGAAAATTGTTTCTCCGGCGCGAGGGAAAAGCTGTTTTTCAGATTGCGGCGGCGTTCGTCAAACGGCAGCGTACTTTGCGGCGGACGGTGCCGCCTGAACACTGCATCGTGCGGCACAAGCGGCAGACCGTATTCGGCCGCCAGCCGTTCGGCCAACTCGTCGCACTGGTTGAAACCGCGTTGCCAACGCCGTTTCCGGCTTAACGGTACGGCCAACACGCCGTCAATCCGGACATCGTCCAGCCACGGTGGCGGCAACGACATCATTACTTCGGCCAAGACCGGTGCGAGCGCACGCTGTTTTTGATGTTTGAAGGCGTGCAGAATACCGCTTAACGGCGGTTCATACACCGCAGATGCCCACAACAAATCAAACGGCGGCGGTTTCTGCTGGCAGGCACCGCAGGGCTGTGCGCCGTTGCCTTTGCCGCCGCATTGCGGACAATGCCGCTCCGCCTGCCGTTTGGCGGCACAGATGTCGGTCAAACAAGGCACACACACTGCCTTGCTGCTTAAATCGTGGCATAATAAGCAGGTTTTTTGCGGACTGAAACCGCGCGGAAAGAATGCCATGCACCACTCCGAACACGTTTGCCTGATACACGGTTGGGCGGCCAACCACCATATTTTCGACGAACTGAAAACGCGCTTTCCTGCCCATTGGCAGGTATTTGCGCCCGATTTGCCGGGGCACGGCGGCGCGGCGTTTGACGGTACGTTCGACGTTTCTGTTGCGGCGGAACAAATCGCCGCAGCGCTGCCGGACAACAGTATTTTGGTCGGCTGGTCGCTCGGCGGTTTGGTTGCGCTGCACATTGCCGCCCGTTTTCCCGAAAAAGTGCGCGCCCTGTGCCTGACGGCTTCGTTCGCCAAATTCCGCGCCGCGCCCGATTATCCCGAGGGGTTGAGTAATCCGGCGCTGGATAAAATGATTGCGCTGTTCCGCCAAGATTACCACAAATATATGAAGCAGTTTCTGCAACTGCAATTTCTCTATGCCAAAGAGCAGCACGGCATTATGGAAAAAGTGCTGCCCGATATTGTCAAACACGGCGCGCCCGAGGCCTTGCAGGAAGCATTGAATGCGGTGGCCGATGCCGATGCACGCGCCTTGCTGCCTGCTATCGATGTTCCCGTGTTACTGATTTTCGGCAGCAAAGATACGATTACGCCGCCTCGTATGGGGCATTATCTGCACAACCATCTGCCGAACGCCGAATTTGCGCTGATTGAAAAAGCCGCCCACGCGCCGTTCCTCAGCCACGCGGCCGCATTTACCGCGCTTCTGACGGCGTTTGTGGAACAGCTGTAAGCAAGCGTGCCGGACACAATTTTCAGACGGCCTTTCACGTTTTCCGCAATACAGGCCGTCTGAAAAACCATTCAAAAATATGCCTGATTGGGGATTCTATATGAGCGACGACCGCTGGCTGGTTCACCGCCATTTTGCCGAGCAAAACAACCAACGCTTGGATTTTGTTACCGCCGAGCCGAAGCAGATTCTGCTGTTCGGTGCAGACGGCGATTGCAGCCGCAAGCTGTTGGCCGAACGTTATCCGAAAGCGGCGTTTGCCGAATATGACGGCCGTGCGGACTTTCTCGCTGCGGCCGCCGAAGCGCGCGGCACAGGCTGGCTGGCGAAACTGGCCGGCAAAACCGTGCCGCAAACCTGCCAAGCGGCCGATGCACCGCTGCCGGAGGCTTCGGCGGATATGTTGTGGGCGAACTTGGGGCTGATTCAGGCCGACGCGCCGCTGCCGGTGTTCGAGCAATGGGGCAAAGCCTTGAAAACCGACGGTCTGTTGTTTTTTACCCATTTCGGCCGCGACAGTTTGGCGGAATTATTAGGCCGTCTGAAAAATGAGGCCGGTATCGAATGCGAAGCGCCGATGTTTTTCGATATGCACGATTTGGGCGATATGCTGCCCGACTCGGGCTTCTACGATCCGGTAATGGATACGGCCAAGCTGCAACTGGATTACCGCAGCGCGGAAACGTTCTGGCAGGATATGGAAACATTGGGCGTGTGGCAGAGCCTGCGTTTCGCCGACAAAGCGGCCGAAGCAGCCGCCCGCGCCGCACTGAACCGTTGGGTTTCAGACGGCCTCAGTGTTACGCTGGAAACGGTGTACGGCCACGCTGTGAAGAAAAACGTATTGCCCGCAGGCGAAAGCCCTGTGCAGTTTTATCCGCGCAGGCCGTCTGAAAAGAAAGCGTAGCGCCGTTTCTGCGCTGCAAACAGAAAAATAACCGAATACAACAGGCGGAGCGCGTCCGCCGCACACAGAAAGCAAGTTATGACGGATACCTTAGAACTTCTTACCACCCGCCGTTCCACCAAAACCTTGGCCGCGCCCGCGCCGGATGAGCTGCAACTGGACACCATTCTGCAAGCGGCCACACAAGTGCCTGATCACGGCCTGCTGACACCTTACCGTTTTGTCGTTATCCAAAGTGAAGAAGGCATTGCGCGTTATCAGCAGCTTCTGCGCGATACCGTTGCCCTGTTCAAAATGGGTGAAGAAGCCGCGGCGAAAGCCGAGCGCGTAGGCAAAATGGCGCCGATGACCATCGCCGTGATTGCTTCGCCGGTAGTCAGCGGCGAAAACCGCAAGCCCGAGTGGGAACAGCATTTGAGTGCAGGCTGCGCCGCTTATGCCGTGCAACTGGCGGCCAAGGCGCAAGGCTTTGATAATGTGTGGATTTCAGGGATTTGGGTCAACTCGCCGCTGCTGCGCGAAGCGTTTGCCTGCGCCGAACACGAGAAAATCATCGGCCTGATTAAAATCGGCACTGCGCCGTATGATCCGAGTGCCGCGAAAAACACCGATACCGACCGTTTCACCGCGTATTGGTAAGGCCGTCTGAAAACTCAATGCTCTTTAATAAAGGGCAGGCTGGATTGCAACGCAGCGTAAACCCAGCTTGATTTTTGTTTACGCTTCATTTGCTTGGGTTTCCGCTGCGCTGCAACCCGGCTTACTTTAAACGTCATTCTTAATTCAAACGGAAATGACGTTTGCCGTCCCACCGGTTACGACTCACAAGGAGTTGCTATGAACTTCAACCGCCGCTATTTCCTCGCAGCCGCCTGCACTCTGCTGCTGACCGCCTGCCCGAGCACCACGCCGCCGAAACCCGATACCCAAGCCGCCAAACCGCGTGCCGTTGTCGGTATTGCTTTGGGCGGCGGCGCATCAAAAGGGTTTGCCCATATCGGCATTCTCAAAGTATTGAAACAGCACAATATTCCCGTGAAAGTGGTAAGCGGAACATCTGCCGGTTCGATTGTCGGCAGCCTGTATGCTTCGGGAATGTCGCCCGACCGTTTGGAATTGGAAGCCGAAATTCTCGGCAAAACCGATTTGATTGATTTAACCCTGTCCACCAGCGGTTTCATCAAAGGCGAAAAACTGCAAAACTACATCAACCAGAAAGTCGGCAACCGCCCGATTCAGCAATTTCCGTTGAAATTTGCCGCAGTGGCCACCGATTTCACCACAGGAAAATCCGTGGCTTTCAATACCGGCAATGCAGGCCAAGCCGTGCGCGCTTCCGCTGCAATTCCCAACGTTTTCCAACCTGCCGTAATCGGCGGCAGAAAATATGTGGACGGCGGATTGTCGCAGCCTGTACCCGTTTCCGCAGCGCGGGCACAGGGGGCAAATTTCGTCATTGCTGTCGATATTTCCGCCCGTCCGAGCAAAAATGCTTCTGCCGGTTTTTTCTCCTATCTCGACCAAACGCTCAATATTATGAGCACTGCCGCGCTGCATAACGAGCTGGCCAAGGCTGATGTGGTGATTAAGCCGAAAGTGTTGGAACTCGGCGCTGTCGGCGGTTTCGATCAAAAGCAGAAAGCCATCAAACTCGGCGAACAAGCTGCGCTGGCCGCTTTGCCCGAAATCAAACGGAAATTAGCCGGCAGATATTAAGCAGGCCGCTTTTTTCGTACGCCGAAAAATGTATCGGGCAGACAAGCGATAAAACAAAAGGACTGAACCCTGTTTTAAGCAGGATTCAGTCCTTTTATCCGTATCGTATGGCGCTGCCGCTGGCAAAACAATCGGCTGTTTTCAGACGGCCTGAAAGAAAAGGCCGTCTGAAAATCCGGCGCTCACTCGGGAGAACGGATATCCAAACGGCCTTGCTTTATCAGCCGCAATCAGGCTTCTGCTCTGATTTGCTGCAAGAAGCGGCGGGTGCGCTCGTGTTGCGGATTGTTGAACAAATCCTGCGGCGCTCCTTGTTCGACAATAATGCCGCCGTCCATAACGACAACGGTATCGGCTACTTCCAAGGCAAATTTGATTTCGTGGGTAACCACCACCATCGTCCAACCTTCTTCCGCCAGCTCCTTCATCGTATTGAGTACGTCTTGAACCAACTCGGGATCGAGAGCGGAGGTCGGCTCGTCAAACAGCATCAGTTCGGGCTGGATAGCCAGCGCACGGGCGATGCCGACGCGTTGCTGCTGACCGCCGGAAAGTTGGTAGGGATAAAGGTCTGCTTTATCGGCCAAGCCGACTTTTTCCAGCAGTTTTTCCGATACGGCGCGGGCTTCGGCAGCGGTTTTGCCCTGCACAACGATTTGGCCTTCCATTACGTTTTCCAGCGCGGTTTTGTGCGGAAACAGATTGTATTGCTGGAAAACCATACCGGTTTTACGGCGCAGGGCGAGAATGTCTTTTTTGCCCGGTTTGGCGGCAAAATCAATGCTCAGCGGTGCTTCGCCCAAGAACGAAACCGAGCCTTGTTCCGGCATTTCCAATGCGTTCAAACAGCGCAGCAGCGTGGTTTTGCCGGAGCCGGACGGACCGAGAATAACGACCACACGGCCTTTTTCGACGGTCAGGTCGATGCCGCGCAAAATGGTGTTGTCGCCGAAAGTTTTGTGGATATTGCGGATTTCAATCATCGGCTTACCTCGCTACATAACGGTCGAGCCGTTTTTCGATACGCGCCTGAATCATAAACAGCACCCAGCAGAAGCACCAATACACCAAACCTGCTTCGATATAGACGGGCAGGAAGTCGTAGGCACGGTTGGCCACCTGCTGCGCGACACGGAACAGCTCGGTTACGGTAACCACCGCCGCCAGCGAAGTGTTTTTAAACAGGCCGATAAATTCATTGCTCAACGGCGGCACAGATACGCGGAACGCTTGCGGCGCAATAATGCGGCGGAAGGTCTGCATATAAGTCATACCGATGGAAAAACCGGCTTCCCATTGGCCTTTCGGAACGGATTGAATCGCCGCACGGATGGTTTCGGAAGCATAAGCACCAATGTTCAGCGAAAAGCCGATAATGGCAGCAGGAATTTCGCTGATGGTAATACCCAGCGCAGGCAGGCCGTAAAACACGATACAGAGCTGCACCAACATCGGCGTACCGCGGATGATGGAAATATAGATTTTCACCAAGCGCAGGGCAACGGAGTGCAGCCAGCCGCCCGCAGGCATTACACGGATTAAGGCCACACCTACGGCAATCACCATTCCGATGGCAAAAGAAGCCACCGCCAGCGGTACGGAAACCAAAAAGCCTGCCTGAACCATCGGCCAAAACGCGCTGATTACCAAATCAGCGCGCTCCGGCGTCATAAACGGCAGAGATGCAAGGAAATTATTTAACACTTACGTCTTGTCCGAAAAATTCTTCGCCCAGTTTTTTCAACGTACCGTCTTGGCGAAGTTCTTCAACGGCAGTGCTGATTTTGGCAACGGCTTCGTCATTGCCTTTGTTGGCGATGAAACCGGCGCCGTGTTTGGCTTCGCCGCCGGCTGTCCACGCAGTTTTCAGGCCGGATTCAGGATTTTTCTTCAAGTAATCCAGCAGCGCCAGCGAATCGTTCAGGGTCAAATCGGCGCGTTTTTGCTGTACCAGAGTCAGCGCTTGCGCCATACCGTCCACCGGTACGATTTCGGCTTGTGCTTCCACAGCCATTTCGCCGTAGTTGCTGCTCAGGGTTTGCGCGGCTTTGCGGCCTTTGATGTCGGCCAATACTTTGATACCTTCTTCATCACTGCGTGTCAGCATCATCGGGCCGCTCCAACTGTATTCGGCAGATTTGTCGAAAGTTGCACGGCGCTCGGGCGTGGTCAGCGCCACTTGGTTGGCCACCAAATCAAAGCGGCCTACTTTCAAACCGGCCAACATCGCGTCCCATTGGGTTTCTTTGAATTCAACGGTAACGCCCAGCTTGGCGGCAACGGCGCGGGTAACTTCCACATCATAGCCGGTCAGTTTGCCTGCGGCATCGTGGAAAGTGAACGGTGCGTAAGTACCTTCGGTGCCGACAGTAATCACGCCTTTGTTGTTGATGCGGTCAATCAGCGAACCGGCAACCGCGTTTTCGGTTTGGCCGGCATTGTCGGCGGCGGCAGAGGCTTCGGAAGCGGCAGGCGCGGCAGCCGGTGCTTCGGCTTGTTTTTGTTGGCCGCAGGCGGCAAGAACCAAAGCGGCAAAACCGGCCAAGGCAAATTGTTTCAGCATAATCAAATCTCCGTTGTGTGTATTCAAAATGAGGAAGCGGCCATTCTACGCGAAAGGGGCGCGGCAACAAAGAACGGCTGGATTGGGAAATCCGTTTTCTTATAACGGAAAGTTATAAAAGGCCGTCTGAAAAACAGGCGGAGCTGTAAAATTCCGCGCCGCTGCTTTTTCAGACGGCCTTGGGCAGCGGTTTACGCCGGTTTCAAGCCCAAAACGTCCTGCATATCGTACAAACCGGTTTTGCCGTTCAGCCAAACGGCGGCGCGTACCGCACCGGCGGCAAAAGTCATCCGGCTGGACGCTTTATGGGTGATTTCCACACGCTCGCCATCGGTGGCGAACAAAGCGGTATGGTCGCCGACAATATCGCCTGCGCGTACGGTTGCAAAACCGATGGTGGAAGGATCGCGCGGGCCGGTGTGGCCTTCGCGGCCGTACACGGCGCATTCTTTCAAATCACGGCCGAGCGCATCGGCAATCACTTCGCCCATACGCAACGCCGTACCGCTCGGGGCATCGACTTTGTGGCGGTGGTGGCCTTCGATGATTTCGATGTCGTAGCCTTCGTTCAAAACGCGGGCAACGGTATCCAAAATGTGGAAGGTCAGATTCACGCCCACGCTGAAATTGGCGGCAAATACCACGCCGGTTTTTTCCGAGGCCGTCTGAATAGCGGCCTTGCCTGCATCATCGAAACCGGTGGTGCCGATAACGATATTTACGCCGTGTTCCACGCATTTTTGCAGATGCGCCAAGGTCGGCTCGGGGCGGGTAAAGTCAATCAGAACATCGCTTTGCTGCAATACGGCATCAACATCGCTGCTGATGGCGATGCCGGTTTTCAGACCGCTGGAATAGCCTGCGTCCAAGCCCAAGGCTTCCGAGCCTGCGTGTTCCAGTGCGCCCGACAAAACCGTGTCGGGGTGGTTGTTTACCGCTTCAATCAATACTTTGCCCATACGGCCGTTGGCACCGGCGATGGCAACTTTCAATGGATTCATAATGCCGTTTCCTTTTATTGGTGGGCAAGAAGAAATCAATACGGGGCAGCCGCCATTTCCGTATCGGATTCAATCGTGCAATGGCGGCTGAGATTTAAGGGCGTTTTCAGACGGCCTGATTACTGCGCCTGAGCCGCCTGTTCGCGGGCATATTGCTCGCGCGCGTATTCCAGCGCATTGCCTTCGGCGCGTGCCAGCAGGTCGTTTTCAAAATACAGCGTCAGGTTGCGCGATTCGGATTTTTCCACCACGCCGTTGCGGCTCACTTCATAAGTGTAGTCCCAGCGGTCGGTATGGAACGGATCGCGCAAGAGCGGCGTACCCAACAGCAGCTGCACTTGGTCGCGGCTCATACCGGCCTGCAAAGACAGCACGGCGCGCGCGTCCAGCTGGTTGCCCTGAATGATTTTCAGTTTATAAGAAGGGAAATAGGAAAAACGTTCGGCCGAGCAGGCGGTCAAGCCCAGCAGGGCGGCAAAAACGAGGGCGCTTGTTTTGTTCACAGATATGGCCTTTCGCATAGCGGCACACGGCCGCAATTTGGGAACGGAAAATGAAGCTCTCTTTATTGAAAAGCTTTATCATTTGATAGTGGGCAAAGCCGCTAAAAGTGGGTTATTATAGCGGTAATTGTACAACTGCGGTATGGAATGAGTTATGGACAGCAATATTGCCCAATTAAAAGACAGCGGCCTGAAAGTGACCGGCCCGCGCCTGAAAATTCTCGATTTGTTTGAAAGCCGCCCGGACGACCATATGAGCGCGGAAGATGTGTACCGCATTCTGTTGGAAGAAGGCGTGGAAATCGGCGTGGCTACGATTTACCGCGTGCTGACCCAGTTCGAGCAGGCCGGTATCCTGCTGCGCCACCATTTTGAAACCGGCAAAGCGGTATACGAGCTGAACGGCGGCGGCCACCACGACCATATCGTCTGCGTCAAATGCGGTACGGTAACCGAGTTTCTGAACCACGAAATCGAAGCGCTGCAAAACAAAATCGCCGAAGAAAACGGCTACCGCATCGTTGATCACGCACTGTATCTCTACGGTGTGTGCAGCGACTGCCAGAAGAAAGAGAAGCGTTAAGCTTCTGCCTCACTATTATGATGATTTTTCAGACGGCCTTTGTTTGCAAGGCCGTCTGAAAACCGACCGAGCGGCTGCAATATCCATTGCCTGCCGTTTTTTCTTATCCGCTGCCGATGAATATTCCTTATCTGCCCTTTGGCGACTTCCGCTATCTCGACCCTGAAACCGCCGTACGCGAATACGACGGCTTGGTCGGCGTGAGCAGGGATTTGTCGCCCGAGCGGCTGCTGAACGCTTACCGGCGCGGCATTTTTCCTTGGTTTTCCGAGCACGGCCTGTTTTACTGGTTCGCCACCGCACCGCGTACCGTGCTGTTTCCCGACAAACTCCATATCGGCAAATCTCTGACGAAAACCCTGCGTAACAAGCCTTACCGCGTAACCGCCAATCAGGATTTCGCCGCCGTTATCGCCCATTGTGCCGCCGTGCCGCGCGAAGGGCAGGACGGCTCGTGGATTGCGCCCGATTTTCAGACGGCCTACACAGGGCTGTACCGTATGGGTTTTGCCCATTCGTTTGAATGCTGGCTGCCCGATGAAGCAGGCCGTCTGAATCTTGCAGGCGGCTTTTACGGCGTACAAATCGGCCGCGTGTTTTACGGCGAATCAATGTTCGCCCTGCGCCCCGATGCTTCCAAAACCGCTTTCGCCTGCGCCGTGCCCTATCTTGCCCGTTGCGGCATTGAGATAATCGACTGCCAGCAGGATACTGCCCATTTGCAGCGTTTCGGCTCAGAAACCATTCCGTTCGCCGATTTTCAGACGGCCTTGCAGCGGCTGAACGAAGAAAGTCTGAACGGACAAATCGGCGGTTTGGTAGCGGAAAACGGTTTGGCGTAAGCAGTTAAAACAAACGGCAAATAACGCTGTTCGCCCAAAAAACGTTATGCTCGGGCTTAACCCGAACATTTCCGCCAAACATTTCAGCAACTCAAAACAGGGGAGATACTCGGCTCAAGCCCGGGTATGACGGAAACGTTTTGAGCCTTATTGCTTGTGTGAGAAAGCACCAAACCGACCATTAAAAACCTGATTGTTCAGACGGCATCTGTGTATTCCAAACTACCGGATTCAAACTGCCGACAGTAAAACCAAAAACAAACTGCCCCCTCTCCCGCTTGCGGGGGAGGGTTGGGGTGGGTGTCCGGCTTGAAAGCCGGAAGTTGCGTAACTTTGCACAACAAATCAGATTGAAACAAAC
>JAUNKU010000032.1:11615-13556 GCA_030532645.1 Neisseria sp.
GCACTTTTCCTTTAAACTTTTCTATTCCCCCTTTTGCGCCACACAATGCGTAGAAATCCGCCGCACAAAGCGCGGCAAATGCTGCGTTTTTCGGTTAAAATGCAGCCGTTTTCCGCCGCTGTTTTAGCTACGCAGAAGCCTGCGGCTTTCAGACGGCCTTTCTCTTTTATCAATATGATTGGAAATCAAAATGTCATTGCAAAATATCATCGAAACCGCGTTTGAAAACCGCGCGGACATCACGCCGGCTACCGTTACCGCCGAAGTTAAAGAAGCCGTTCTGGAAACTTTGCGCCAGCTCGACAGCGGCGAATTGCGCGTTGCCGAACGTGTGGCCGTAGGCGAATGGAAAGTGAACGAGTGGGCGAAAAAAGCCGTACTGCTGTCTTTCCGCATTCAAGACAACGAAGTGCAAGAAGACGGCGTGAACAAATATTTCGACAAAGTGCCGACCAAATTTGCCGATTGGAACGAAGAGCAGTTCAAAGCCGCCGGTTTCCGCGCCGTGCCGGGTGCGGTTGCACGCCGCGGCAGCTTTGTCGGCAAAAACGTGGTGCTGATGCCGTCTTATGTAAATATCGGCGCGTATGTGGACGAAGGCGCGATGGTGGACACTTGGGCAACGGTCGGCTCTTGCGCGCAGATCGGTAAAAACGTGCATTTGAGCGGCGGCGTGGGCATCGGCGGCGTATTGGAACCGCTGCAAGCCAGCCCGACCATTATCGAAGACAACTGCTTTATCGGCGCGCGTTCCGAAATTGTTGAAGGCGTGATTGTGGAAGAAGGCAGCGTGATTTCAATGGGCGTGTTTATCGGTCAATCCACCAAAATCTACGACCGCGAAACCGGCGAAATCCACTACGGCCGCGTGCCTGCCGGTTCGGTAGTCGTACCGGGCAGCCTGCCTTCTGCTGACGGCAAATGCAGCCTGTATGCCGCGATTATCGTGAAAAAAGTGGACGCGCAAACCCGCGCCAAAACCAGCGTAAACGAATTGTTGCGCGGCGTTTGATTGTTGCCGTTTGAATATGTGAACGGCTGAGGCCGTCTGAAAACCGCAGGCTTCTGCGTAGCTAAAACGCCTTCAAAGCGGATTTTGGCTTGAAGCAAAGCTAACCGGAGCGGTTTTCAGACGGCATCAAAACCAGCGGAACGGTTCGCCAAGCAGCAGCCGTTCCGTTTGTTTATCAAAGAGAAAGGAGCTGCGATGCGTGCGGTTATTCAGAAAGTAACGCAGGCGCAAGTAGATGTACTTGACGGCGATACGCGCGAAACGGCGGGCAAAATCGGCGGCGGCGTGATGGTGCTGCTCGGCGTGGGGCAGCAGGACGGCGCGGAAGATGCGCGCTATATCGCCGACAAAACCGCCAATCTGCGGATTTTCGAGGACGGAAACGGCAAACTGAATTTATCGCTGAAAGACACCGGCGGCAGCGTGCTGCTGGTTTCCCAGCTTACCCTTTACGCCGATGCGCGCAGCGGCCGCCGCCCTTCGTTTTCCGATGCCGCACGTCCGGAAGAAGCCGACAAATGGTATCAGCATACCGCCGAACTGCTGCGCGGCCACGGTTTGCGCGTTGAAACCGGCCGCTTCCAAACCCATATGCAGGTCAGCTTGTGCAACGACGGGCCGGTAACGGTTTTGCTGGATTCCAAGAAAGGTTTTTAACACTCGAAAGGCCGTCTGAAAACCGTTCGGTTTCCCATTCAGGCCGGTTTTGCCTGACCGTCTTTGTTTTCAGACGGCCTTTCGGCACAGGCTTGCGGCTTTTGATTTTTCCGGGTGCATTTCTTTCTGCCGCGGAGTTCCGTAAAATAGCTGCTTCCTATTTTTCAGACGGCCTGATGAAATGCCATCAGGCCGTCTGCCTTATTCGGGGATAATAACAATGTTTCACAAAATCTTTTTATGGTTTGAAAACCGTATCGACCCGTATCCCG
>JAUNKU010000033.1 GCA_030532645.1 Neisseria sp.
GTGAGAAAGGCGAGCAAGGCGAACGCGGTCTCCAAGGTGAGAAAGGCGAGCAAGGCGAACGCGGTCCAGAGGGTCCGCAAGGTCCTGCAGGCAAACCTGGTGCTGACGGCAAAGGCGGCAAACCGGTTGAAGTCCTTCCAGGTACGAACATCGACAATATCGTGACTACCCGCACCGAGGAAAAAGACACCTTTGAAATCAATGCTGACGGCACAACCGTAAGCGCAGGCAGCACCAATGTTGTGGTGAAAGCCGGTGATAAAGACGGCAACAACGTTACCGATTACAAAGTTGACTTGGCGCAAGACATCAATGTCAACAGCGTAACCGCGAACAACGTTACTGCAAACAATGTAACCGTTGGCGATGTGGTGATTAACGAAGACGGCATCAATGCTGGTAATAAAGTGATTACCAATGTGTCAAACGGTGTGGACGACAACGACGCTGTAAACATCAGCCAGTTGAAAGCGAACACTACGCACGTAGTCGGCGGTTCGAACATTGCAGGCGTTGATAAGAAAGCCGATGCAAACGGCATCACTTACACCGTACACGCAGACGGTGCGAAAGTTGAAGCCAAAGCTGGCGGCTTGGCTACTGTTACTGCTGGCAGCAAAGACGCCAACAATGTAACCACTTACACTGTTGATGTAGCCAAAGGTGACTTCGGCAAAGTTGACGGCAACATCACTGCACCGACCACCGATGGTGTGGCAACCGTAGGCGATGTAACCAACATTGTGAACAACGTTTCTTGGACGCTGCAAGGCAATGGTGCGGACATCGACAAAGTCACCGCTGGCGACAAAGTGAACTTTGCTAACGGCAACGGCACAACTGCAAATGTATCGAACAAAGACGGCGTGAATACCGTTAAGTACGATGCAAATGTAGACGGTAAGACAGTTGTTATTAACAAAGACGGTCAAATCAGTGCAAACACCGGTAACACAACCGTGAATACAAACGGCACAGTTGCTGTAGCAAACCAAGACGGTGACAAGCTGGCAAATGTAAGCACTGTGGTTAATGCAATTAACAGCGCATCACACAATGTGGCAACTGCGAAGAACAATGACCAAGTTGTCAGCAATGTCAACGCTGCAGGTGTGGCTGTGAAAGCAGGCGACAAGCTGACTGTAGCTGCCGGTAAGAACTTGGAAGTCGCACAAAACGGTCACACAGTGACTTTGGGTCTGTCTAAAGACATCAATGTCAACAGCGTAACCGCGAACAACGTTACTGCAAACAATGTAACCGTTGGTGATGTGGTGATTAACGAAGACGGCATCAATGCCGGCAACAAAGTGATTACCAATGTTGCTCCAGGTAAGAACCTGACCGACGCAGTGAATGTCAGCCAGCTGAAAGATGAAATCGGCGGTGTTCATAACCGTATCGATGATGTCGATCAAAATGCACGTGCGGGTATCGCAGGTGCTTTGGCTAGCGCCAACCTTTACCACGCCACTCTGCCGGGTAAAACTATGGTCGCAGCAGGCGTAGGTAACTATCGTGGTCAAAGTGCTTTTGCTCTCGGCGTATCTAAACTGTCCGATAACGGCAAAGTCGGTATGAAAATTACCGTTAACGCCGATACCAAAGGACATATCGGCTCCGCCGCAACCGTAGGTTATCAATGGTAATCTGAAATAAGTCTTAAATGACTGACAAACGGCTTCCGAACTTTCGGAAGCCGTTTTTTTATAACTAGACTAAGGCCGTCTGAAAACCAAGTAACTTATCGTTTAGCAGCTGTGTTTTGTCGGGAAATGACGGGTGAGAGGGTGGGTATTTATTGCAGGTGGAGCATTTATATCTTTGTTTGCCGTTTTTGCGGTCGTTTTTGACGAGGGTGTTTTGATGGCATTTTTTTATGTTTATTTGGCAAAAAATCGCTGAAAGGCTTGTATGGTAAGCGTTTCAGCGATTTTTACCATCTCATATGTCCATTATCTTTTTTTCAAAAGAGAGGATTGGATTGTGTGGAAGACGGCAGAAAGCCGCTTTCCTGTTGCGGGAAAGCGGCTTTTTCAGTTTGACGTGTAAATAATGTTAGGATTTTTTACATTTTATACGTCGTTCATTGCTATCAGGTTGGCATTGCCGCCGGCGGCGGTGGTGTTGGTGCTGCACGCGATTTCTTCGAATACTTGGTACACGTCGAAGCCGTTTTCGGACGGCAGGATTTTAATCAGTGCGCCGTTTTGG
Organism: Neisseria sp.; assembly: GCA_030532645.1. Classification (GTDB taxonomy): domain Bacteria; phylum Pseudomonadota; class Gammaproteobacteria; order Burkholderiales; family Neisseriaceae; genus Neisseria. Next base: position 2,215 of record JAUNKU010000033.1, read on the forward strand.
GCGGCGAGTGATTGTTTGTATTCGGTTGAAAGCGGGCTGAGGGCGGCAACGTGTGCTACGCCGCTGTTTTCCGGACGGCTGTGGACTTTCAGACGGCCGTCGAGTGCGTCTGCGTAGTCGGCCAGCGGATGGCCTGTTTCTACTTCGGCGCGGATGCCGTTGGCGGCCAGCTGGATCAGTGCGGCGAAGGATTGTTGCAGGTTGCCGCCGTACAGCCATACTTGTTTCGGTGCGTGCCAGCTCAGTACGTTGCGCTCGCCGGTCGGGCCGGTGAGGACGACTTCTGCGCCGCGCAGGGTGCGGATACGGGCGCGGCCGAGTTCGGCAGCCAGTGCCATTTTGTCGTTTTCGCTCAAAGGCAGACTGCGCAGTACGGTTTCTACTTGTTTCAAGGCGGCTTCGTCGGCGTGGCCGATGCGGCTCAGTTGCGGGATTTTCCACTGTGCGGCGCGGGTGAGGCGTTGCAGGTAGAACGGGCCGCCGGCTTTCGGGCCGGTACCGGACAGGCCGTGGCCGCCGAACGGTTGTACGCCGACTACGGCGCCGACGATGTTGCGGTTCACATAAACGTTGCCGGCTTCGATGCGCGATTTGATGTGTTCCACTGTGCCGTCGATGCGGCTGTGGATGCCGTGGGTCAGTGCGTAGCCTTTGCCGTTGATTTGGTCGATCACGCTGTCCAGTTCGCCTGCGCGGTAGCGGACAACGTGCAGCACGGGGCCGAATACTTCGCGTTGCAGCTCGTTCAGGTTGTTCAGCTCGAACAGGGTCGGCGGAACGAAGGTGCCGTCGGCATTTTCAGACGGCGTAATCTGATGGCTGGCTTTGGCTGTGCCTTTTACTTTTTCGATGTGCGCCAACAGGTTGGCTTGCGCTTCGGCATCGATAACCGGGCCGATGTCGGTATTCAGCATTTCTGGATTGCCGACGCGCAGCTCGTTCATCGCGCCTTTGATCATTGTTACCATATGGTCGGCTACGTCTTCCTGTAAGCACAGGATACGCAGGGCGGAGCAGCGTTGGCCGGCGCTGTCGAAGGCAGAGTTCAATACATCGGCGCACACTTGTTCGGCCAAGGCGGTGGAATCGACAATCATCGCGTTTTGACCGCCGGTTTCGGCAATCAGAACAGGCGAGTCGCTGCGTTTGGCCAGTGTTTGGTTGATAAGGCGGGCGACTTCGGTCGAACCGGTGAAAATCACGCCGTTGATGCGTTCGTCTTGGGTGAGTGCCGCGCCGACATCGCCTGCGCCCAATACCAGTTGCAGCGCAGAGGCCGGAATACCGGCTTGGTGCATCAGGGTAACGGCGTAGTGGGCAATCAGCGAGGTTTGCTCGGCAGGTTTGGCAACAACGGTATTGCCGGCGGCCAATGCGGCAACCACTTCGCCGGTGAAAATCGCCAGCGGGAAGTTCCAAGGGCTGATGGCTACAACCGTACCCAGCGGTGCGGCATCTTCAATCAGTGTTTGCTCGGCTTCGTCGGCATAGTAGCGGCAGAAATCGACTGCTTCGCGCACTTCGGCAATGGCATTGTTCAGCGTTTTACCGGCTTCGCGCACGGCCAGCATCATCAGCGTTGCGGTGTTGGCTTCCATCAGGTCGGCAAAACGGCGCAGCAGGGCGGCGCGTTCGGCGGCCGGTTTGCCTGCCCACTCGCTTTGTGCGGCTACGGCAGCGCCGATGGCTTCGCGCGCGGCTTCGGCATCGGCAAAAGAAACCGTGCCGACAATATCGCTGCGGTCGGCCGGATTTTGCACGTTTGAGGCCGTCTGAATATCGCGGCTTTGGCCGTTAATCAGCGAGGCGGCGTGGCGCGGCTCGGCAGCGGCGGCGTTCATTTCGGCTTGCAGGTTTTGCAGCACATTTTCATTGCTCAAATCCGTACCCGAAGAATTAACACGTTCTTGGCCGTACAAATCGCGCGGCAGCGGTACGGCGTTGTGGCGGCGGATACCTTGTTCGGCAATGGTGTCGAACGGGCTGCGGATCAGCGTATCAATGCTGATGTTTTCATCAACAATTTGGTTGACAAATGAAGAGTTTGCGCCGTTTTCCAACAGGCGGCGAACCAAATAGGCAAGCAGGGTTTCGTGCGTGCCGACCGGCGCGTAAATGCGTACACGGCGGCCTAAGTTCTGGCTGCCGACCACTTGGTCGTACAAAGTTTCGCCCATACCGTGCAGGCATTGGAATTCAAAGTCTTTGCCTTGGCCCATTTGGTAAATGGCCGCCAAAGTGTAGGCATTGTGCGTGGCAAATTGCGGGAATACGGCATCTTGTGCAGCCAGCAGTTTGCGCGCGCAGGCCAAATAGGAAATATCGGTGTGCACTTTGCGCGTATAGACCGGATAGCCGTCCATACCGTCCACTTGCGCCCACTTGATTTCGCTGTCCCAATATGCACCTTTTACCAGACGGATCATCAGTTTCTGATTATTGCGGCGAGCCAAATCCACCAAATAATCAATGATAAACGGGCAGCGTTTCTGATAAGCCTGCACCACAAAACCGATACCGTTGTAGCCCGCCAAATCAGGATCGGATACCAAAGCCTCCATCAAATCCAGCGACAATTCCAGGCGGTTTGCTTCTTCCGCATCGATGTTCAGGCCGATATTGTAGGATTTCGCCAGCACGAAAAGCTGTTTCAGCTTCGGCAGCAGCTCGTTCATCACACGCTCATATTGCGCGCGGACATAACGCGGATGAATGGCCGACAATTTCACCGAAATACCGTTGCCTTCATATACACCGGCAGCTTGCGCATCTTTACCGATGGCGTGAATCGCATTGACATAATCTTGGAAATAACGGTCGGCATCGGCCTGCGTCATCGCCGCTTCGCCCAACATATCAAACGAGAAACGGTAGCCCAGTTTTTCGCGTTCTTTACCGTTTTTCAAAGCTTCTTCAATGGTTTGTCCGGTAACAAACTGCTTGCCCAGCATACGCATCGCATAGTCCACGCCTTTACGGATCAACGGCTCGCCGCCTTTGCCGACCAAGCGCGTCAGCGCCGAGCTGAGGCTGCTTTCGTTGGTTTGGGTAGTCAGCTTGCCGGTAATCAGCAAGCCCCAAGCAGCTGCATTAACAAACAGAGAAGGGCTGTTGTTCAAATGGCTTTTCCAATCGCCGCCCGACAATTTGTCGGCAATCAATTTATTGCGCGTAGCATTGTCCGGAATACGCAAAAGCGCCTCGGCCAAACACATCAAAGCCACGCCTTCTTCGCTTGAAAGCGAAAATTCGTGCATCAACGCATCAACACCACTGGCTTTTTGGCGGTTGTCGCGCACTTGCGTTACCAGACGGCGTGCCAAAGCAGAAGCCGCCGCCTGCTCGTCAGCCGACATCTGCGCCTGTTGCAGCATATCTTGTACGGCTTCGGTTTCGTCACGGCGGTAAGCACGGGTAATGGCTTCGCGCAGAGCGGATTGTTCGGGGTGGGCGAATTGGAACATATCGGAGGTTCTCCTGAATCAGTCTGAATAAGCTGGATTTGACTTGGGTTGAGTCAAAAAACAAAAAATAATCTGCTTATTTTAACGTAAAAAGCATCAGTTTTTTTGATTTAAGTTATAAGCAGGCGAAATGGCTCGGTTTATGCAGCCAGATCTGCTTCGTAAACCAAAACCGCAGCAGCGAGATCTTCCGAAGCTGCGCCCACGGCTTTATATACTGTGATCTCGGTTTCTGAGGTGCGGCCGGGATGTTCGTTTCTGCATAAAGCTTCTAAATCTGCTTTAACTGCTTCACGGGAGAAAATACCTGCTGCCATTGGGGAAAGCAGATCGCCCGATTTATCCAATGCCTCGGATGTATCGACAAACACAGAAGTATCGGCAAACAAGGCATCGTCAGACTCCCGCATATTGGGTTTGAAGCTACCGATAAGGTCGATATGGCTGCCCGGTTGTACCCATTCGCGCAAAATCAGCGGTTGTGTCGATAAAGTGGCGCAACTGATGATGTCGTTATCGGCAACGGCTTCTGCCAAATCGGTTACCGCCTCGGCGAGGAAGCCTTGTTGGTTTAATCTTTCTGCAAATGCTTGCGCTTGTTCGTGATTGATATTCCAAATCTGAATGCGTGAGAGCGTACGGACTGCGGCATAAGCAGCAGCCAATTCTTGTGCCACATTACCTGCGCCGACAATCAGCAATTTGGAAGCATCTTTGCGAGCAAGGCTGTCGGCAGCCAGTGCTGAGGCAGCAGCGGTGCGGCGGTTGGTGATGGTATTGCCGTCCAATACGGCAACGGGAACGCCGTTTGCCGCATCAAACAGTGTGTAAGTAGAGTGCAGGCCCGGCAAGCCGTATTTTTTGCCGTTGTCTGGATAAATGGTAACGTGTTTGATACCGAGAAAGCGGTTTTTCTGCCACGCAGGCATAATCAGCAAAGTTGCGTTTTCATCATCGCTGTCTAAGGCGTGAATATGTCGGCGTGGAACTTGGCAGCCTTCGATAAAAATGTTTTTAATGGCTTCAATCAGCTTAGGAAAAGGCATCAATGCAGCAGTATTTTCTCGGTTAAAGATTTTCATTTTTCAGGTTCCTTTTTATGGGGAATACGCTCAGCGCGAAGTAAAACGTTGCGGAGAATAAGGCGTAAGGTTTAAATCAGGTGTTTTGTTGTCCACAAGATCGGCAATAATTTGTCCGGTTATCGGGCCTAATGTCAGCCCCAAATGGCCGTGCCCGAATGCTAAAAATGCGTTATCAGCCCGGGCGGCTTTGCCGATAACCGGCATAGAATCCGGAATTGACGGACGGAAGCCCAGCCACTGGGCGCGTACTTGGCCGAGAGAGGCGCGGTGGCTTCTCCGGATTTCCTTGATTTGAGAAGACAATTTTGTAAAGTCGGCCTTCCGGTGCAATCCGGCAAATTCTACGCTGCTGGTAACGCGTAGTTTGCCTCCGCCGGGGGACATGACAACAGACTGTTCTGCCCAAAATACAGGCGCGCTTGCCAAACGGGAATCTTCTGCTTCCAGTTCGATGTGATAGCCGCGTTCGGTATCCAGAGGAATATAGGTTCCTGTATCTCGGCTTAGTTTTTTAGACCACGCACCAGCGGCAACAACGAAGGCATCAGCCTGGTATTTTTCGGTTTGGCTGTTGGCGGAAACAACGATACCGTTTCGGGTTTCTAATGACTCAATTTCTGTCAGAATCAGTTTGCCGCCATTGGCTAAAAAGGATGCTCCGAGTTGTTGGACATAATCGCCGGGATTGATAATTTGACAACAGTCGCTGTTATTGACGGCGTGTTTGAAAATCGGAGCAAGATTGGGCTGTTGTTCTTGCAGTGTGGCTGCGTCCATATAATCGCAACGGACACCGTATTTTTCCATCATACGAAAATCGGCTTGTGCCGACCGGTATGTTTCTTCACGCTCAAATGCTTTGATCCAGCCGGTGGGCAGAATACGCCCACTGTATTGAGCGGCTTCGGCTAATTGTCGGTGTGCGGCGACGGATTGTTCCAATAACAGGCTTAAATGTTCGGCAGCGTACGTTATTTTTTCCGGTTTGGCCGACTGCATAAAACGGTAAAACCAATCCAGCATACGGGGAGCATACAGCCAGCGCAATGTTAAAGGGCTGTTTTTATTGAGCAGTAAAGACGGCAGCTGTTTGATGAGTTCGGGAGTGGCAAGCGGTAAACATTCGCTGCTGGCGAGTACACCGGCGTTGCCGTAAGATGCACCACCGGCTAAACCGCGCGGGTCGGCAAGCGTTACGCGGTAGCCGCGTTGTTGGAGATGCAGGGCGCAGCTGATGCCGACAATGCCTGCGCCGATGATAAAAATATTCTGTTTCTCCATATAATGGCCTTGTATTGATATAATCATTGAAGATAATGACGTTAAAATCATAGCATACGCAAAAATTTTCGTATAGGAAATTTTTCGGATTCGGCGGACGGTTTCGTGATTCCGCTTAAAAATGAGAATAATCAGAATAGGGAACAGTGTTATGAGTGGTATTCAATCGGAGAATTCCGGATTTTTGGCGGAACAGCTGCGCCGTTTGCGGAAAGAGCGGCATCTGACTTTGCAGCAGTTGAGTGAGAAAAGCGGGATTTCGGCCTCTTCTTTGTCGAAAATCGAAACCGGCCAGCTTTCGCCGACTTATGAAAAGATAGCGGCGTTGGCAAAGGGGCTGGATATCCACGTTGCGGATTTGTTTTATGAAGACAATCAAGCTTCTCCAAACGGCAGATTGACGGTTACCCGTGCAGGCAGCGGCAGGTTGCACAGTACGCAGCAATATGATTATCGTGTTTTGTGTGCCGAGTTAATGAACAAGCAGTTTGTTCCCTTATTGACGACAATCAAGGCGCGTGAGGTAAAAGCGTTTCCAGCTTTGTTGCAGCACGATGGCGAGGAATTTATTTATGTGTTCAAAGGGCAGGTAACCGTTCATACGGATTTTTATCAGCCGATTGAGCTTGGGGAAGGAGATTGCTGTTATTTTGACAGTTCGATGAAACACGCTTGTGTGGCCGGTCAGGAAGAGGCGCAGGTTTTGTGGGTGTGTTCTCACACAACGATTACATCTAAATAGCAACTAATAAAAAGGCCGTCTGAAAACGGAAGGGGGCAAACCCTTGGTTTTCAGACGGCCTTTCTGTATCAGCTGATGCAATCAGATGGTTTCGTTTTTGAAAAAGACGGGATTCAGGCGCAGGGCTTTTTCAACCAACAAGCCTGACACCCCTCCGGCCAAGGTAACCAGAATCCAGCCCATACCCATTGAATAAAACGGCAGTGTTTCGCCCAACCAAGTGTGCAAACCGGCAGGCAGAATACCGGCATCTTGGAAGCCGTCAATAAAGCCCATTGCCGCTGCGCCTGCTACCGCGCCGATATAGATGGACTTGCGGCCTAAAAAGCGGTTGAACAATGTCAATACAATCAGCGTAATGGAAATAGGATACAAAATATACAGCAATGGTGAAGAGAGTTGCAGAATTTTGGTCAGACCGAAATTGGTAATAGCAAAGCTCATTACACCGAAAACAACGACCCATTGCTTATAGGAAAGTGACGGAACCAGTCGGCTGAAATATTCGCTGACGGCACTCAAACAGCCGATGGCGGTGGTCAGGCCGGTCAGGAAAACCACAACGGCCAAAATAATAACACCTTGCGGGCCGAGCAACAGGCCGATAATACCGGTCAGCGCTTGGCCGCCGTTGGCAGAAATGCCCAATGCTCCGACACTGGTTGCACCCAGCCAAGAGAGGGAAATCTGAACAAAGGCCAGTGCCAACATAGAGAAGATGCCGCATTTAACGAATACACCCGATAAATTATCGGCCGGAATACCGGATTTCTGCGTGGCATCCAGAAAGATTTTGCCGAATACGAAAGCCGCTAAAACGTCCATCGTGAAATAGCCTTGGGTAAAGCCTTTACCAAACGCTTGATCAATATAGACACCGGTCGGTTCAGCCACTTCGCCCAGCGGATTGAAAAAGGCAACGAGAACAATAATCAGCAGCAAAGCAACGAAAACCGGCGTGATGATTTCGCCTACGCGGTGAACCAGTTTGCTGATGTCAGCCGTCAGATAAATGGTCGCGGCAAAGAACAGCAGCGAGAAAACAAATAACGGCGTATTGAACGCATCTGTCGGCGGTTGCGTAACGAAAGGTGTGACCGCAACTTCATAAACCACTGCGCCGGTACGCGGTAAAACATAAATCGGTCCTAAAACCAAAAATAGGGCAACCGAAAAGATAACGGCAAATGTCGGATTGATACGGCCTGCCAGTTTTTCCACTGCCCCACCGGATAAGGCCAAAGCGATGATGGCCAGTAAAACCAAGCCGACACCGGTAATCAAAAAACCGGACATTGCCAGCCAAGTATGGCTGCCGGCACTTTGACCTAATACTGGCGCGAAAATAATGTTGCCCGCTCCGAGGAACATAGCGAAGAGAAAGAAAGACAGAGAAATAAACTGCCTGAGCGATAAGGTTTTCATAGAAGGTTCTCCTCTTGGGTATTTTTAACATATCGGATGTTATGGATTGAATCCGTTAAAGTATGCAAAATTATTCTATACGATAAATAATTTTCGTAAAAGAAATTTTTGTTGTTTTTTTATAAAGGCTTGATTGCGGTATGCAGAAGTAACAAAAGGCCGTCTGAAAACTCGATGTTTTTCAGACGGCCTTGTGATTACCGTTTAAGGTGGTTTATTGTGCGGCGCGGTAGTCTGCGTCGGCTTTTTCGAAGCGCTCTTGAACTGCTTTCGATGGTTCTTTACCGGCCAGGGATACGAAGTAGCTTACCAGCCAGCAGAGGATGAAGCCGGGTACGATTTCGTACATTGTCGGCAGGTCGGCGGCGGCCAGTGCAGGGTTTACGGCTTCTTTCCATACGACAACCATTACGGCACCGGCAATCATACCGAACAAGGCGCCGGCGGCGGTCATACGTTTCCACAGTACGGACAGGATAACGACCGGACCGAAGGCGGCGCCGAAGCCTGCCCAAGCGTAGGATACGAGACCGAGTACTTTGCTGTCGGGATCGGAGGCCAAGATGATGGAAATCACGGCGATGGCCAATACCATCAGACGGCCTACCCATACCAGCTCTTTTTGTGAGGCGGCAGGGCGCAGGAAGCCTTTATAGAAGTCTTCGGTGATGGCGCTCGAACATACCAGCAGCTGGGCGGACAGGGTGGACATTACGGCGGCGAGAATGGCCGACAGAATGACACCGGCGATCCACGGGTTAAACAGAATGGTGGACAAGGTGATGAAGATGCGTTCGTGGTTGCCGTTCATCAGAGCCACTTGATCCGGATTGGCGTTGAAGTAGGCAATGCCGAAGTAGCCGACGGCTACGGCGCCGACCAGACACAAAATCATCCAAGTCATACCGATGCGGCGGGCGCTGGTGAGCGATTTCACATTTTCAGCGGCCATAAAGCGTGCCAAGATGTGCGGTTGGCCGAAGTAGCCCAAGCCCCAAGCGGCGGTGGAGATGATGCCGATGAAGGTGGTGCCGGTCAGCAGGCTGCCGTATTCTTTGCCGGTGGCAGCTGCGGCGGAGGCGATGGCGGCAGACATTTGTTCTGCGCCGCCCAAGCCCAAATACACCATAATCGGGGTCAGAATCAGGGCGAAAATCATCAGTGAGGCTTGTACGGTATCCGTCCAGCTTACGGCCAAGAATCCGCCGATGAAGGTGTAGGCGATGGTTGCGCCTGCGCCCAGCCACATTGCCTGTTCATAAGTCAGGCCGGAGAACAGGCTTTGGAACAGGGTTGCGCCGGCTACGATGCCCGAAGCGCAGTAAATGGTGAAGAACAGCAGAATAATGATGGACGGAACCACTTTCAATACGATGTTCAATGCGCTGTTTTCGGAGTGGAAGCGGTTGGCGAAATAATCGGGCAGGGTGAGCGCGTTGTTGTTGTACTCGGTGTGTACGCGCAAACGGCCGGCCACAATCAGCCAGTTCAGCCAGGCGCCGATAACGAGGCCGATGGCAATCCAGCCTTCGCTCAGGCCGCTGAGATAGACTGCGCCGGGCAGACCCATCAGCAGCCAGCCGGACATATCGGAAGCACCGGCAGACATCGCGGTTACGAACGGGCCGATGGAGCGGCCGCCCAAGATGTAGTCGTCGAAGTTGCGGGTGGAGAAATAGGCAATCAGGCCGATCAGCAACACGGCTGCCAGATACACCCCGAAAGTAATATACATTGGATTCATAGTAATTCTCGTAGACTGGTTATTAAAGGCCGTCTGAAAAACGCTGCAAGACGGCATTGATACCTTGTTCTGAAACAGATTTCAGGCCGGCTGCCGAAGCATTTGCCCGAAGTCGGAAGCGGTTATACGCTTGTAGCGTTTTCTTGTCAATTTTTGTTAATAAATTGTTTAAACCGTAAAGAGATGTTTGCAACACGCAATTTTCAGACGGCCTTGCGTGAAAACTTGGCGGAATATGGCGCGAAGCAGCGCTATTGGTTTGGAAGCACTAAACGGGCGGGGCTATAATCTGCGTTTGCTGTCAGGCAACCGGAAAGCAGCGGCGCAAAGGCCGTCTGAAAAATACAGCGGTGCACCTGAAAGCCATCGGTAAATTAAAAGGAACACTATGTCTTCGCGAATCCGGCTCGGCGACAAACAAATGGCGGTACTGCTGGCCACGATGACCGCCATTATGCCTTTGTCGGTCGATGCCTATCTGCCTGCCATTCCGGCGTTGGCGCACGATTTGGGCAGCGATATCCACCATATTGAAAAAAGCCTCAGCAGCTTTATGTTCGGCGTGGCCTTGGGGCAGCTGACCGGCGGTTCGCTGTCGGATGTCAAAGGACGGCGCGCCGTGGCTTTGGGCGGCTTGGCTTTATATATTGTCAGCTCGCTGGCGATTGCCTTGGCGCAAACCGCCGACCAGCTTTTGCTGCTGCGCGTTTTCCAAGCGGTCGGCGGCGGTATGTCGGTGGTGATGTCGGGCGCAGTGGTGCGCGATTTTTACGAAGGCCGGCAGGCCGCGCAGATGTTTGCAATGATCGGCATTGTAATGATGGCCGCGCCGCTGGCCGCACCGATGCTCGGCTCGCTGTTGCAGCAGCTCGGCGGCTGGCGGCTGATTTTTGCCTTTTTGATGGTGTATGCCGCCGCCGTATTTGCCTTGCTTTGGCAGTTTCTGCCCAAAAGCGGCGGTAACGGCGGCCGTCTCGACCGGCATTTTTTCGCCGGAATGCTGGCACGCTACCGCACGGTGCTGCGTACGAAACCCGCGCTGGGTTTCCTGTTTTTCCAAGCATTTTCGTTCAGCTCGATGTTTGTTTTCCTGACCGAATCGCCTTTTGTCTATATGAAACTGTACGGCCTTGCGCCCGGCCAATACGCCGCCGTGTTCGCCTGCAATATTCTGACGATGGCAACATTCAACCGCGTGACCGCTTGGCGTTTGAAGCGCGGCAGCAACGCCGAAGATATTTTGTTGTGGGGCTTGGGCGTACAGCTTGCCGCCAATGCCGTAATGTTCGCCCTTGCCCTGTTTTCAGACGGCCTGCCGCCGTTTGCCCTGATTGTTGCCTGCGCGATGTTGTCGGTCGGCACAATGGGCCTGATTACCGCCAACACACAAGCCTGTTTTATGAGCTTTTTCAAACAGGAAGGCGGCACGGCCAATGCCGTGCTGATGGCAGGAAGCTCGATGATTGCCGCCACAGTCGGCTGGCTGACTACCGTTTTGCACAACGGCTCGCTGATGATTATGCCCAGCCTGATGCTGTGTGCAACGCTGACGGGCATCGCCTTGCTGTGGCTCTGCTCGCG
>JAUNKU010000034.1:0-8373 GCA_030532645.1 Neisseria sp.
ACTCGGGATTTTTGCCGTTTATCTTCCGTTCTTCCAAGCCTGCCAAACCATTTCGGGCGTGAGTTTGTTCAGGCAGTCGGTGTGGCCGAGCGGACATTCGCGTTTGAAGCAGGGGGCGCATTCTAAATTCAGGCTGAGGATTTGCGCTTTGCTGCTTAACGGCGGCGTATGATCGGCGCTAGACGAGCCGTAAAGGGCGATCACGCGGCGGCCGAGTGCGGCAGCAAGGTGCATCAGGCCGCTGTCGTTGCAGACGACCGTGTCGGCGCAGGAGAGCAGGTCGATGGCTTCGGAAAGATTGGTCTTGCCGCAGAGATTGGTGCAGAGGCCGTCTGAAAAACGGTTGATTTCGTCGGCGATTGCAAAATCTTTTTGCGAGCCGAACAGCCATACTTGGCAGCCGTGTTCGGCAAATCGGCGGGCCAGTTCGGCGAAATGGGCGGCCGGCCAGCGTTTGGCGGGGCCGTATTCGGCGCCGGGGCAAAAGGCGATAACGGGTTTTTCGGTGTTTAAGCCGTGTTTCGCCAGCGCGGCGGCGACGCTGTCAGCGGAAATCCTAAATTCGGGATTGTCCGAATGTCCGTTGAATTCGGCTTGCGAAGGATAGGCCAGCGCGGTGTAGCGGTCCACCATCAAAGGCAGGGCGGTTTTGTCGAGTTTGCGGATGTCGTTGAGCAGCAGATAGCGCGATTCGCCGACATAGCCGGTGCGCCGCTTGATGCCGGCGGCAAAGGCAATCAGCGCAGATTTGAGCGAGCCGGGCAGGACGATTACTTGCGTGTAGTCGCGTTTGCCCAATTCGCGGCCGACTTGCCAGCGGCGTTTCAATTCCAATGCGCCGTGGCCGAACGGGTTTTCAATGATTTCGGCGGTCTCGGGCATTCGTTCGTACACGGCCATCGACCATTTCGGCGCGAACACATCGATGGTGCAGCCGGGGCGCAGGGTTTTCAGACGGCGCAGCAGCGGCTGGGTCATGACGCAGTCGCCGATCCAGCTGGGGGAAATGATGAGGATTTTGTCGGTCATCGTCGGAGTGGGTGTCTTGCCGCCCTTGGGATTTACGGGCGTTCGGTTTGGCGGAAATGCTGTTCTGACTTGGCGGAGGTTGTATTTTCAGACGGCCTTGATGACGGAAAACAGTCGGTCAATGCCGTCTGAAAATGCAGCTTCGATAAGCCGGAAACGGGAAAACAAAACGGAAAAGCCGTGCAGACTTTTCCGCCGTGTATGAATCAATGATGGCCTTTGATTTCGCCGTCCATAAAGTAAACCGTGCCGCAGTAAGGGCATTCGGCCGCACCGAACGACTCGATGGGCAGGAATACGCGTGGGTGGCCGTCCCAAGTTTCGTTGTCGGGACCCGAGCAGTGCAGCGGCAGATCGTGCGGCGTGATAACGATGGCTTCTTCCGGTTGGTTCGGGTGCATTGCAGCTCCTTTTGTAGAAATTGTGGAAAACAGCGTGATTTTACCTGCTATCGGCGGCTTTGTGTATGTTTTGCCTGCACGCGCGGCATATCAAAAACACGGCAAATCGTTTACAATCCGAAGGATATTTTTTCAGGCGGCGCCGCTGCGCGGCCGCATCTTGCGGAGAGCATTATGAAAGCGATTTATCTTGTTATCAAAATTCTGATTTTGCTGGTGTTTTTGGTGTTGGCGGTCAGCAACACGCAAACGGTGCAGTTTTTCTATCTGCCGGGTCAGGAAATTGATTTGCCGCTGATTGCCGCATTGTTCGGCGCATTTGTCGTGGGCGCGGTGTTCGGCATTTTGGCGATGTTCGGCCGCTTGCTGCGTTTGCGTGCCGAGGCTAACCGTCTGCGTGCCGAAGTGAAGAAAACCGCGCGTTTGAACGAGCAGGATTTGGCGGTCAGTGCTGCCAAATTTGAGGAAAAGGCTTGATGGAAAACGATATTCTGATTTGGCTTGCGCCTACGGTGCTGCTGCCCGTATTTTTTGCGATGGGCTGGTTTGCTGCGCGGGTGGATATGAAAACCGTGCTGAAACAGGCCAAAAGCGTGCCGGCTGCGTTTTACAAAAGTCTTGATGCGCTGGTGGACCGAAACACCGGCAAAGCGGCGCACAATCTGGCGGAAATTACCGATTTGCAGCCCGATTCTTATGATTTGAACCTGACTTTGGGCAAGCTCTACCGCCAGAGGGGCGAGAACGACAAAGCGATTCATCTCTTGCAAAAGCTGATTGACGCGCCGGATATTGTCGGCGACAAACGCGATCAGGCGCTGTTCGAGCTGGGGCAGACTTACCAAAACGCCGGTTTGGTGGACCGCGCCGAGCAGATTTTGTTGAACCTGCAAGAGGGCAATATGGGCCGTCGTGCGCGTGAAGTGCTGCTGAATATTTACCAGCAGGACCGCGACTGGGAAAAAGCCGTGCAGCAGGCGCAATGGCTGAGCCACGACGAGCAGACTTATCAGTTTGAAATTTCGCAGTTTTATTGTGAAATGGCACAAGCCGCACTAATTAAATCCGATTTTGAAACTGCGCGCGCCTGTATTCAGACGGCCTTGGAGGCTAATAAAAAGTGTACGCGCGCCAATATGATTTTGGGCGATTTGCTGCAAAAAGAAGGCCGTTTTGCCGAGGCCGCCGAAGCGTACAGCGCGGTGGAAAAGCAGAATTTCGCTTATTTGAGTATGGTCGGCGAGCGGCTTTATGATGCTTATGATGCACAAGGCAAGGCGGAAGAAGGCCTGAATGTGTTAATCGGCTATATGCAGACTTTCCCGCAGCTCGATTTGCTGAATGTGATTTACGAAAAATCGCTGCTGCTCAAAGGCGAGCAGGCGGCCAATCAGATTGCTGCGGATTTGGTGCGCGCCAAACCCGATTTGAACGGCGTGTACCGCCTGTTCGGCCTGCAAATCAGCGGAATGCCGGCGGAATGGAAAAGCGATGCCGATATGATGCGCAGCGTTATCGGCCGCCAGTTGCAGAAAAATTGGATGTACCGCTGCCGCAACTGCCATTTCAAATCGCAGGTATATTTCTGGCATTGTCCGGCGTGCAACAAATGGGAAACCTTTACGCCGAACAAAATTGAAGTGTGATTCCGTTTCGCAGCAATGCTGTTTCAGACGGCCTTTTGCAACAGAGGCCGTCTGAAAACGCAGACATACCGAAAGGAAAATAATGAGCCTGAATTTCCGTTTGCAGGATTTCGACAACGCCGAGCAGCTGGTGTACACCGCCGCCGATGCCTGTTTCGCCTACTTGGAAGCGTACGGCGACGAAGCCGCCGATACGCTGACCGACGAGCAGCATACTTTGATGGCTTATGTTTATTTGGACAGCCAAGTACAGGAAGGCGGCTTCGTGCAGCTGATTGCCTCGGGCTACGGCGAATATGTGCTGCTCAATCCTTTGGCCGACAGCCTGCGCCGCTGGAAAATCAAGCCGACGCCGAAAATTTTGGAGCAGGCCAAAGCGCTGTATCAGGAAGTCGGCGAAGCGGTTGAAAACGAAGCGGACAAAGGCGCAGATTTGGACGATTTGCGTAAACGCTTCAATCAGTTTGAAGAATTGGACGGCGCGTATTACGATTGCGCTGAAGAAGATATGCACAAGGCGGCGGAATATATTGAAGCCAATCCTGAGAAATTCTGCCTGCCGCAGGCCGTCTGAAAAGTGAGGCTGAAACGGAGTTGGAACGGGAAACGCGTGTTTCGGCGGATTTTAAGATGCCGTTTCAAGAGCTTTATTGTCAGTGCGGCAACCCCATTTTGTACAGCAACAAAATCCCCTCCCCCGCCAGCGGGGGTAGGGCTAGGGTGGGGGTGTCCGACTTGAAAAGTCGGCAAAAATACCGTTGTTTCATAAACATTAAATTAAAGAAAAACAAAGAAAAACGATGCAAATCAATATGGGATATTTGATTATCGGCGGCTTGTTCCTTGTGATTATTCTGCTGACTTTCCTGTTTATCGAAAAGAAAAAGCCGCAAGATTTGGAAGCGCAGTTTGCCCAAATGCCGCCGCCGGCACCGCGCACCGAAGTGGTTCAACCGGAAGAAACGGCGGAATGGCCCTATGAGCGCGCGTTCCGCCGCTGGCTGGGCGTGCTGTATCAAGACAATCCGCGCAAAATCGATACGGTTGTTGCCGATGTGCGCTTGTCGTTGGCAAACGAAGGCATTGCCGAATTCTCGCCGGCAGAAGTGGCCGCAATCGGTGCGGGCGAGGAAGTGGACGGCGCACACGCGTTTGCCGTGGATTGGAAAGACAGCGAAAGCTTTATCGCTTATGCCGAAGATATGGCCGCGCGTTTCCGTTTTGCCTTGCAGTGGACGGACGGGCAGCGCGATACGGCGTTGCCGGAAGAATTGATGCAGGCGGTTTATCCGCAATTTCTGGCCAAAAATGCCGTGCTGTATAACGCCGAAACCAGCGGCGATTTCTATTTCCTGATGATTGTGCCGCAGCGCGACAGCGAAGAATTTGAAGAACTTTCCACCGCGTGGGGCTTGAATATCCGTACCGCCGATAAGCCTTTTTAAACGGCGGAGCGCGTGAAAATGCCGTCTGAAAAACGCCGTTCCGGTAAAACCGGCAGGTTTTCAGACGGCCTTGAAGTGAAAAAATCCGAAGAAAGAGAATAAGATGAACCCATTGATGAGCGATTTTAGCCAAGCGCAGCGCACGCCCGTGATTGTGGCGCTGGATTTTGCCAACGAAGCCGATACGCTGAATTTCGTGCGCCGCCTCAGCCCTGATTTGTGCCAGCTGAAAATCGGTAAAGAGCTGTTTACCGCAACCGGCCGCCGTTTGGCCGAAACCTTGATTAACCAAGGCTTCAAGCTGTTTCTTGATTTGAAATACCACGATATTCCCAACACGGTGGCGCAGGCCTGCCGCGTGGCCGCCGATATGGGCGTGTGGATGGTGGATATGCACGCTTCGGGCGGCCGCCGTATGATGGAGGCTGCCGCCGAGGCAGTGGCCAATCACGCGCAAAAGCCGCTGCTGATCGGCGTTACCGTGCTGACCAGTATGGAACAGCAGGATTTGGCCGATATCGGCCTGACTGCACCGGTGGAAGAGTTGGTGGTGCGCTGGGCCGGTTTGGCACAAAATTCAGGTTTGGACGGCGTTGTCTGCTCGGCACACGAAGCTGCGCCGCTGCGTGCGAAACTGGGCAGTGAATTTGTGTTGGTTACGCCAGGTATCCGTTTGGACGTGGCCGGCAACCAAGACGACCAACGCCGCATTATGACACCGGCCGAAGCCTTGGCCGCAGGCAGCAGCTATCTGGTGATGGGTCGCCCGGTTACGCAAGCGGCCGATCCCGTGGCGGTATTGCGCGAAGTGAACCGCGTTGCCAACAGTTAAGCCGTTGTTGCGGAGCAGAAAATGGAACAACTCAGACGGCGCGTATTCAATATCCGCTGCGCCCGTGCGGCAGTAATGGCGGCGGCTTTCGTTTTGTTCGGTGCGGCCTATTGCCGCGACTACACCGGCATTTCGCTGGAATGGCTCAGCTTCGGCGGCGTGTGCCTGCTGCTGATGTGGTTCTACCTCGGCAGCAAACTGCCGAAAAAACGCAGTTGAGGCCGTCTGAAAAACAACATTTCAGCTTCGCAGAAAGCAGGGCTTTTAGCTTGGCAGAAAGCAAAGCTTTTCAGACGGCCTGAGAAAGAAAATAAAGATGACAAATCAGACGATTGAACAGATTAAAACCGCTTTTGAACAAGCCCGCGTGTTGGTGGTGGGCGATGTAATGCTCGACCGCTATTGGTTCGGTGATGTTTCGCGTATTTCTCCCGAAGCTCCCGTTCCGGTGGCCAAAATCGGCAAAATCGACCAGCGCGCAGGCGGAGCGGCCAATGTGGCGCGCAATATCGCAGCGCTGGGCGGACAAGCCGCTTTGCTGTCTGTGGTCGGCGATGATGAGGCAGGCGACGAATTGGAAAAGCTGATGACGGGCAACGGCGTAGCCGCCCATCTGATGCGCGACAAAACCATTGCCACGACTGTGAAACTGCGCGTGGTGGCGCGTAACCAACAGCTTATCCGCCTTGATTTTGAAGACGAACCGACCCACGAAATCCTGCAATCGGTTACACAGAAATACCGCGAGCTGCTGGCAGATTGCGATGCGGTGATTTTGTCCGACTACGGCAAAGGCGGCTTGACCCACGTTGCCCAAATGATTGAATGGGCGCGTCAGGCGGGCAAGCCCGTGTTGATCGACCCGAAGGGCGGCGATTATGAAAAATACGCAGGCGCAACGTTGCTGACGCCGAACCGTGCCGAGCTGAAAGAAGTGGTCGGCGCGTGGAAAGACGAAGCCGCGCTGACCGAGAAAGCACAAGCCTTACGCGCCCATCTCGGTTTGGAAGCCCTGCTGCTGACGCGCAGCGAAGAGGGTATGACGCTGTTTCGCGACGGCGAACCGCACCACCAGCCGACGCAGGCACGCGAAGTGTTTGACGTTTCCGGCGCAGGCGATACCGTCATTGGCGGTACGGGCTTGGCGCTGGCAGCCGGTCTGCCGCTGCCCGAGGCAATGCGCCTGGCCAATGCCGCCGCCGGTGTGGTGGTCGGCAAACTGGGGACGGCCGTGTGCAGCTTTGAAGAATTGGCGGCGGCTTTGTGAAAAAACAGCCTGAGGCCGTCTGAAAAGCAGAGCTTTCAGCGTAGCTATAAAAGCTCTGCTGTTCGGCGAGCAGTTTTCTTGGACAAAAGCCTGCGGCCTGTTGATGACTTTGGGCGGGCTGTATTGTTTGACACAAAAATAAAGAAAGGACGGGCTTATGACCGTTATCGTTACCGGCGCAGCCGGTTTTATCGGCAGCAATATTGTTAAAGCATTGAATGCGCGCGGCATCACCGACATTGTGGCGGTGGACAATCTCAGCCGCGGCGAGAAGTTTAAAAATCTGGCCGAATGCGAAATCGCGCATTATTTGGACAAACACGAGTTTATCCGCCAAATCCGCGAGCACAGTTTCCCATACCGCGACATCCGCGCGGTGTTTCACGACGGTGCGTGTTCCGATACGATGAACCACGACGGCCTGTATATGATGGACAACAACTACCAATACAGCCTCGATTTGCTGGATTGGTGTCAGGACGAGCGCATTCCGTTTCTTTATGCTTCCAGCGCGGCGGTGTACGGCAAAGGCGAGGTGTTCCGCGAAGAGCGTGAATTGGAGAAGCCTTTGAATGTGTACGGCTATTCCAAATTCCTGTTCGACCAAGTGGTGCGCCGCCGTATGGCCGAGGGCTTGACCGCGCAGGTGGCCGGTTTCCGCTATTTCAATGTGTACGGACAACACGAGCAGCACAAAGGCCGTATGGCTTCGGTGGCTTTCCACCATTTCCACCAATACCGTGAAAATGGTTATGTAAACCTGTTCGGTGCGAACGACGGCTACGGCAACGGCGAACAAACCCGCGATTTCGTCAGCGTGGAAGATGTGGCGGCGGTGAACCTGTATTTCTTCGATAATCCCGACAAATCGGGCATCTTCAATCTGGGTACGGGCGCGAGCCAAACCTTTAACGATTTGGCCGCAGCCACAGTAAACGCCTGCCGCGTGGCCGAAGGCAAAGAACCGATGAGCTTGAAAGAGCTGGTAAAAGAAGAGCTTATCCGTTATGTACCGTTCCCCGATGCGCTCAAAGGCAAATACCAAAGCTTCACGCAGGCAGACATTACCAAACTGCGCGAAGCCGGTTATCAGAACACGTTTTACAATGTGGAAGAAGGCGTTTCGCGCTACGTTGCGTGGATGTTGGAAAACCTGTAAGGCCGTCTGAAAAAAGGCGCAGCAGTTTCAGTAAAGCTGAAAGCAGAAAACAGATTTCCGCATAAGGAAACACAGGGCGGCAGTCTTGCTGCCCAATCATAAAACCAAAGTAAAACAAAGGAGAAACCCAATGAGCGAACTTTTTTCAACCGCCGATTTAATCGACATTGCGCCGGATACGCCCTCTTGCGAAATCCAGTTTGCCAACTTCGGCGGCCGTATCCGCTTTTGCGGCAAAGTGCGTACCGTACGCTGCTACCGCGATAACGGCTTGGTCAAATCACTGATGAATGCGCCTTCAAACGGCGAAGTATTGGTGGTGGACGGCGGCGGCTCGTTGGCCAGCGCGCTGATGGGCGATATGATTGCCGAGGCAGGCCGCAAAAACGGCTGGGCGGGCGCAGTGATTTTCGGCGCAATCCGTGACAGCGCCGCCATCGGCGAGATGGATTTCGGCGTGAAAGCGTTGGGCACGAATCCGCGTAAGAGTGCGAAAGACGGCGCGGGACAAACGGATATTGACATTGCTTTCGGAGAAACCGTGTTCCGCCCCGGCGATTATATTTATTGTGACGAAGACGGCATTTTGGTTTC
>JAUNKU010000034.1:8473-13203 GCA_030532645.1 Neisseria sp.
GACTGCCAAGCAACGGTTACGGCCAAACGTGCCGACAGCACGCCGCGCGTGTTTACCGACATTCATATCCATTTCAAGGTTATCGGCGAAGATTTGAAAGCCGAAGTAATTGAAAAAGCAGTGAAATTGTCGGCTGAAAAATACTGCTCGGCTTCCATTATGCTCGGCAAAGCTGCCAATATTACCCACAGCTTCGAGATTGCCGAAGCTTGATAATCAGGCCGTCTGAAAATTAAGCTGCAACGAAGCTAAAAGACCCGTTCCGGCAATCTGAGAATACACATTCCGAAGCGGCTGAAAATACCGCCTGCCAAGCCCGAATATGACGGGTTCAAGAAAACGGTATCCGGCTTGGCTTTGGCTTGTACGGAATCCGTTTTGTGTGATTTTCAGACGGCATCGCGCACGTTTCTGCCGAAAAACGCCTGTTTTACGGTACAATCGCGCCTTAATTTTATATTCAAATGTAAACAAAAAAGGAAACGAAATGGCCAACATTTTATTGGTTCCCGTATCTGCCCAAGCAGATTTGGCAAATGAAGCGGCTGCATTGGCGGCCGCGCTGCCTGATGCAGCGGTGTTGAATGCTTTGGAAAACGCCGCCGAAGCGCAGGCTTTGATTGCTGCCGGTAAGGGCGACGATTGGATTGATGCCTTGGTGGGCAAGGCTGCCGCTTTTGGCAAACAAAATATTGTCGTGCAAGGCGCGGCGCAGGCTTTGTTGGCCGCGCAAAACGTGAATTTGGCTTCATCGTTCAACGCGCGTGTAGTGTTTGTGGCCGATGAAAACAGCAGCGCGACCGATTTGCAGATTGCCAAACAAGCGTTTGCAGGCCGTGCGGTAGAGTTTGCCGGTGTGATCGGCGCGAACGCCGCTGCTGCCGAAGCGGCAGGTTTGGCCGATTTGGGCAAATCCGGTGCGTTCAAAGGCATCGACGCTTTGGCGGCCGCGCAAGATGTCCGCCTGTCGCCGGCGCAATTCCGTTTCACAATGATGGAAACCGCGCGTGCGGCAAACAAACGCATCGTATTGCCGGAAGGCGCAGAGCCGCGCACCGTTAAAGCCGCGGCAATCTGTCACGAAAAAGGCTTGGCACGTTGCGTATTGCTCGCTCCGCGTGTCGAAGTGGAAGCCGTAGCCAAAGAGCAGGGCGTTACGTTGCCGGAGAGCTTGGAAATCATCGATCCGGCCGATTTGATCGAGCAATATGTGGCACCGATGGTGGAATTGCGCAAATCCAAAGGCTTGACCGAAGAGCAGGCGCGCGAGCAACTGCAAGATACTGTTGTACTCGGTACAATGATGATGGCGCAAAACGATGTGGACGGCTTGGTTTCCGGCGCGGTTCATACCACTGCGAACACCATCCGTCCGGCTTTGCAGCTGATTAAAACCGCTCCGGGCGCGAGCATCGTATCCAGCGTATTCTTTATGCTGCTGCCGGGTCAGGTGCTGGTGTACGGCGACTGCGCGGTAAATCCGAATCCGACGCCGGAACAGCTGGCCGAAATCGCGATCCAGTCTGCCGATTCTGCCAAAGCCTTCGGCATCGAGCCGCGCGTGGCAATGATTTCTTACTCGACCGGCACTTCCGGCGCAGGCCCCGATGTGGACGCGGTGAAAGAGGCTACCGAAATCGCCAAAGCCAAACGCCCTGATTTGGCTATTGACGGTCCGCTGCAATACGATGCGGCTACCGTAGCCAGCGTGGCCAAATCGAAAGCGCCGAACAGCCCGGTTGCTGGCAAAGCCACTGTGTTTATCTTCCCGAATCTGAACACCGGCAACTGTACCTACAAAGCCGTTCAACGCAATGCCAACGTATTGAGCGTCGGCCCGATGTTGCAAGGTTTGCGTAAGCCGGTGAACGACTTGTCGCGCGGCGCATTGGTGGAAGACATTGTGTACACCATCGCCCTGACTGCGATTCAGGCTACGCAAATGGCGAAGTAATCCGCAAGTCGGTGAAATAAACTGATAAAGGCCGTCTGAAAACAGCATATTGTTTTCAGACGGCCTTAATATTTGGGCTTGGCTGCCGGAATGACATTTTCGGTAAGCCAACCGTTTGATTGGCTCAGTTGCCGCAGGCTTATTTCAAAAAAGTAGGGGCAGCACACGCGATACGGCCGAATATGTAAACTGCCGACAAAAAGGCCGTCTGAAAAAACTTGTTTTCAGACGGCCTTGCTGTGAAACCGGTATTACATCAGGAAAAGATAGGCAAACGCGGAAAGGGCGACAACGCTCAACAGATTGAGAATCAGGCCGACTTTCATCATTTCTTGCTGTTTCACCAAACCTGTACCGAAGACAATCGCATTCGGCGGTGTGGCCACCGGCAGCATAAAGGCGCAGGAAGCACCGATGCCGATAATCATCACCAACGCCTGTTCGGGCATACCCATTTGTGTGGCAATGGTAGCGAACACAGGAACGAGCAGGGCGGCAGAAGCGGTATTGCTGGTTACTTCGGTCAGGAAGATGATGAAAGCGGCAACTACCACAATCACCACCAACGGCGCGGCCGTACCGAAAGTGGAGGCAACTTCTTGACCGAGCGCGGCCGAAGCGCCGGACTTCTGCATCAGCGCGCTCAGCGAAAGACCGCCGCCGAACAGCATCAGTACGCCCCAGTCGGTGTTGCGGGCGATTTCGCGCCAGCTGACCGTACCGAACAGTACAACCGCTACGGCGGCACACAGCGCAATTACGCTGTCCATATCTTTTTCAACGCCGGTTAAGGCGGCCACTTTTTTACTGAAAATCCAAGCCAAAGCAGTGGCAACGAAAATAATTACTGTAATAACGCGGTGCAGATTCCACGGAATATCTTCTTTTTGTTGCAGGTTTACGCGCTCTTTGAAGTTCGGCTTCAATACCCAAAACAGCGCAACCAGCATCAAAGGCAGCAAAATCAGCATCATCGGCAGGCCGTACTGCATCCAGCCGGCGAAATCGAGGTTCAATGCTTTGGCGGCAATCGCATTCGGCGGCGAGCCGACGTACGTACCCATACCGCCGATATTGGCGCAATAAGCGATGCCCAGCAGTACAAATACAAAGGTGTTGCGGTCTTTTTCCTTATCCATATGCGCCATCAAGCCCATTGCCAGCGGCAGCATCATCGCGGCAGTCGCCGTATTGGAAATCCACATCGAAAGGAAAGTGGTTACGCCGAACATCAGCATTACGGCGGCCAACATACTGCCGCGTGAAAGCGAAATCACCCACAGCGCGATTTTGCGGTCGAGCCGTTGGATATGCAGCGCGGCAGCCAGTGCAAAGCCGCCGAAGAAAACGAAAATCACGGGCGAAGCGAAGCTGGCCAGCGCGGATTTGGTGGTGGTTTCCGGAATGCCGGCGAAGATGGCCAATACGGGAATCATCAGCGCGGTTACGGTAATGTGGATGGCTTCGGTAAACCACAAAATCGCAACAAACAGCAAAATCGTCAAACCGCGGTTGACCATATCGTCATAAGGCAGGATATGGTAGGCGGCAAAGCTGACGATGGCGGCGATAATCGCAATAATCAGGCCGCGGAAGCTGGTTACCGGCGTTTGTGCGCTTTCCAGAGTGAGGTTTTCCGGCAGGTTTTTCTGACTGGGATTTTCTTTGAAATTGACCATTCAGTGGCTCCTTTTAGGTGTAATGGTTGTTTGTGGAGTTGTCGGATAAACGGTTTAAACGGCGGATTATAAAGAAATGTTAAGAAAATGTAAATAAACCGGCTGCTGCTTCTTGTGTTAAATCAAAGGATACAGAAAGGCCGTCTGAAAACGGAGCCGAGTGCGGAATCTGCTCGGCAGAAGCGCACAGTATTTGTTTTCAGACGGCCTTTTGCCGTATCGGGCAAGCGTTTAAAACGCTTCGCCGACTTTCACGCCGCCGGCAAGGTCTTTCGGGGTGGCCAAACGGGCGGTCAGCGCTTGGGCGGAGCGGAAGTCGTCGCGCTGCATAATGCTGCGGGCTTCTGCGGCAGACAAGCTTCCTGCCATATACTGCCAGCGTGCGGCCAAATCGGGGTTGTCGGGAATGGTAAAACCTTCGCGCAACTCGTCCACCAAGTCGGGGCGGTTGCATACCAAAACAATGTCGCAACCGGCTTGGAAAGCCAAATCGCAGCGTTCTTTGATGCCGCCTGCGCTGACCGCGCCTTCCATCGTCATATCATCGGAGAAAATCACGCCTTTGAAGCCCAGTTTGCCGCGCAGAATGTCTTGCAGCCACACGCGCGAAAAGCCGGCCGGCCGCTCGTCCACTTGTTTGTAAACAACGTGTGCCGGCATGACGGCAGCCATTCCGGCATCGGACAAGGCTTGGAATGGCTGCAAATCGGCTGCTTCCAGCTCGGCAAGGCTGCGCCCGTCTTGCGGCAGCGTGAGATGGCTGTCGCCCTCGACAAAGCCGTGTCCGGGGAAATGTTTGCCGCAGGCTTTCATACCGCCGCGCGCCAAACCGCGCTGCAAGGCCAGCGCCAATTCGGTAACGGTTCGGCAGTCGCCGTGGAAACTGCGGTTGCCGATAACCGCGCACTGCCCCCAGTCTAAATCCAACACGGGTGTAAACGATAAATCAATGCCGCAGGCCGCCAGCTCCACCGCCAGCACCCAGCCTACGCTTTCGGCTTGTGCCAAGGCTTCTTCGCGGCCTGCTTCGTCCCAAGTTTCTCCCAAAACGCGCATTGCAGGCAGGCGCGTGAAACCGTCGATAAAGCGTTGCACGC
>JAUNKU010000035.1:0-10381 GCA_030532645.1 Neisseria sp.
CTTTCAGACGGCCTCAAACCGCTTTCGGCACTTTGTTGAACAAACGGTAAAAGTTTTCCGTTGAGGCGGCGGCGATGTTTTCCAAGCTGTCGCCGCGCAGTTTGGCGACAAATTCGGCGGTGTGCAGAACATAAGCCGGTTCGTTCGGTTTGCCGCGTTTCGGAACGGGAGCAAGGAACGGCGCATCGGTTTCCACCAGCAGGCGGTCGAGTGGAACGTATTGCGCGGCTTCCTGAATCAGCGGCGCGTTTTTGAAGGTAACGATGCCGGAAAACGAAATATAAAAGCCCAAATCCAAAGCCATTTTTGCCACGCGCACGTCTTCGGTAAAACAGTGGATCACACCGCCGTGCGCCTGATGTTCGCGCAGCATCGCCATCGTATCGTCCGCCGCGTCGCGCGTGTGGATAATCAGCGGCAGAGCGCTGCGGTTGGCGGCTTCGATATGGCGCACGAAACGCGCGTGCTGCCAAGCCAAATCGCCTTTGCACCAATAGTAATCCAAACCGGTTTCGCCGATACCGACCACTTTCGGATGGGCAGCGTGCGCGAGCATTTCGTCAACGGAAAATTCTTCCGCTTCGGGGTCGTCGGGGTGGATGCCGACAGTGGCAAAAATATTGTCGTTCGCTTCGGCAATCGCCAGCACTTCGCCGAAACTTTTTTTGCTGACCGAAATCGCCAAAGCCTGTTTGACGTGGTTTTGTGCCATATTGTGCAGCACTTCGGGCAAACGGTCTGCCAAGCCGTCGAAGTTTAAATGGCAGTGTGAATCAATCAGTTGCATAGGTTTTCCGTTTGGGGCCGTCTGAAAGCGGGAAAACTCCGCTTTTTTTCAGATGACCTTTTGTTCAAATGTAAACATAAAACATCGTTATGTTCGAGCTTGAGTCGAGCATCTCCTCTGCTTAGATTTTCAGTAAGGCAGATGGGGGAGATACTCGGGTCAAGCCCGAGTATGACGGGGTGGTTGGGTTCTCGTAGTCCGTAGGCTGGGCTTCAGCCCGGCAAAAAAGTGTTGAAGGATAAATGCAGGGTTAAAGCCCGGTCTGCGGTTGCTGTGGTTACTCCACTGAAAAGCCCGTTTTCAGACGGCCTGTTACAGCTTATTCTGCCAAAAGTTCAGATATTCGGTCAGCAGATATTCCAGCTGCAATTTCACGCTTAATGTGTGGCGGCCGTAGGGCGCGAGGCGGTTTAAGGCCGTCTGAAAAGCGAACAGGGAAGCGGCTCGGGTGCGTTCCGCGGTCGCGCGGGCGGCTGCGGTGTGTGCCGGATAATAAAGCGGCGGCATTTGCTGCTGCGCCAGTGCAACGTCAGCCAGCCATTTCTGCATCCAATCGAGAAATATTTCCAACGGCCATTTTTTGCCGTCGAACGCGGCGGCATAATCCAAGGCGGCGAGCAGGCGCGGTTCGGCGAACCAGTTCAGCAGCTTTTCACGCATTTGTGCTTGCGCTTCATCGTGTTCAAACAAGGGCGCGCCGCCGTGGAAAGCCAAGAGTTCGGCGGCATTTTCGGTGTGGTGCTGCGCCAAATAGGCCAATGCTTCGCTTTCAGACGGCATCGGTAAAACGGTTTGGCGGCAGCGGCTTTTGATGGTCGGCAAGAGTTTGTCGCGCGAGTGCGAAACCAGCAGAAACAACACGTTTTCCGGCGGCTCTTCCAAAATCTTCAACAGTGCATTGGCCGCCTGTGCATTCATACTTTCCGCCGGATAAATCAGCACCACGCGCCTTCCGCCGCGCACGGAAGTCAGCCGCACTTGCTCAATCAGGCTGCGTACTGCATCGATTTTGATTTGCAGAAGCTTGCGGCCTGCGCCTTCTTCGGGGATTTCCGGCGAAAGTTCGTAAAAATCGGGGTGGGCGGCTTGTGAAAACAGATGGCAGGACGGGCAAATGCCGCAGGATTCGTGGTTTTCAGACGGCGTTTCGCACAGCAAAGCCTGCGCCAAATGTCGGGCAAAAGCGGTTTTGCCGGTGTTTTCTTTGCCGGTAAACAGCCGCGCATTCGGTTGTTTGTCCCAAGTGTCGGCAATATTCTGCCAAACTTTCTGCTGCCAAGGATAAATCATAGCGTCTCCGCGTGGGCGAAATGGGTGTCTAAGGCGTTTTCAATGGCGGCGCGGACATCGTCCAATGCGCGGTGGCTGTCAATCACACGGTAACGCTCGGGCGCGGCGGCAGCGCGTTGCAGGTAAACTTCGCGCACGCGGCGGAAAAAGCCGGCTTGCTCCTGTTCGAAACGGTCTTTTTCGCGCGCGGCTTCGATACGGCTGAGCGACACTTCGGTCGGAACGTCCAAGAGCAGCGTCAAATCGGGCTGCAAACCTTGCTGTACCCAGTTTTCCAGCACCGTGATTTCGGCTTGCGGAATGCCGCGTCCGCCGCCTTGATAGGCGAAAGTGGCATCGGTAAAACGGTCGGACACTACATTGATGCCCTCGGCCAAAGCCGGCCGGATAATTTCGTCCAAATGCTGCTGCCGCGCGGCAAACATCAGCAGCGTTTCGGTACGCAGGCCGACTGTGCTTTGCGGATCAAGCAACAGGCGGCGCAAAGCCTCGCCCAAAGGCGTGCCGCCCGGTTCGCGTGTGAACAATACGGGCAGGTTGCGGCGGGCGAACCATTCGCGGATCACGGCCAGCTGGGTGGATTTGCCTGCGCCGTCAATGCCGTCGAGCGTGATAAATTGGGGCTGCATAATGTTTTCCTGTGGAAGGCCGTCTGAAAACGGCAGGATTTCGTTCGGGTTTTAGCGTAGCGGGAAATCCAACGAATTTCCGTAATGTCAAAAACGGACGGTTGACGACAATGTAATATTGGGTTTGCACTTCGTGCCAACCCAACCTGCCTGCTTTATTTCATTCCGTCATACTCGGGCTTGCCCCGAGTATCTCCCCCGTTTGCGTTACAGAAACATTTGAGTGGAGGAAATGTTCGGGTCAATCCCGAACATAACGGGGCTTTTTATTTCTTCAAAATATATTTGCGCACGGCGGCGTTGTGTTCGTCCAGATTACGGCTGAAATGGCTCTCGCCGCTGCTGTCCATTTTGGAAACGAAGTAGAAATAATCGGTGTTATCCGGTTCGGCAGCCGCTTCCAATGCGGCTTTGCCGGGCAGGGCAATCGGTGTGGGCGGCAGGCCGTCGCGGGTGTAGGTATTGTACGGCGTGTCGCGGCGCAGGTCGGCCTTGCGGATTTTGCCTTGGTAACGCTCGCCCATTCCGTAAATCACCGTCGGGTCGGTTTGCAGGCGCATTCCTTTTTTCAGGCGGTTGGCGAATACGGAGGCTACTTTGCCGCGGTCGTCTGCGTGTGCGGTTTCTTTTTCGATGATGCTGGCCATAATCAGCAGTTCGTAGGGATTCTTGTATGTTAAATCCTTATCGCGGCTGTTCCACGCACGTTCGAGGTATTTTTGCTGGTTTTTGTAGGCCAGTTTGAAAATGTCCAAATCGCTCGCACCTGCGTCGATTTCATAGCTGTCGGGTGCGAACAAGCCTTCCGGGTGCGTGTGCGGCACGGCAGCGTCCACCGCTTTCAGCAGCGCGGCATCGCTCATTTTGAGCGTATCGTGACGGATGTCTTCGGCCTGATTGATGATGCGGCGCATTTGGGCAAAACGCATACCTTCGATAATCCGCACGCTGACGGTGTCCGGACGGCCGTTTTTCAGACGGCGTAAAATCTGCCAAGCGGAAACTTCGTTCGGCAGTTTGTAGTTGCCCTGATGCAGCTTGTTTTGAATGCCCATCAGATACGCGCCCGCGCTCAATGCCAAACGGCTGTGGACAATATCGTTGTCGGCCAGATGTCGGCTGACCGCCGCGATGCCTTGGCCTTTTTCTACTTTCAGGCGGAACGTGCCTTTGTGCTGCTTGGGCAGAAACAGCAGTGCGCCGAATACCGAAGTAGCAGCGAAAAAAGCAATCAAAACAAAAATCAGCAGTTTTTTCATAATCACAGCCCGAATGGTGGAAAAAATGCCGCAAACCGACGGCAAAAGGACGGATAGTATAAAGCGAACGGCGCGCTTCGGCTATGCTAGAATGCCGTTTCCGCACAGGCCGTCTGAAAATCGGGCTTTAAGCGGCGGCAACGGAATTTCTGCACGCTATCACAAAGGAAAATGCAATGAACGATTGGCAAAACGGCTTTTGGCAGCAGGCGCGGCAGGCGGATTCGCCCAACCGCGAAGCACGCCCCGAAGGCGAAGCAGTCAGCCTGATTGTGCTGCACAATATTTCGCTGCCGCCTTTCGAATACGGCACGGGTGCAGTGGAAAAGCTGTTTACCAACCGCATTGATGCGGCAGAAAATCCGTTTTTCAGCATTCTGACCGAGCTGCGCGTGTCCAGCCATTTTTTCATTACGCGCGAAGGCGAAACCGTGCAATTCGTTTCCTGTGATGAAATGGCGTATCACGCAGGCGTTTCTTCGTTTTGCGGACGGGAAAAGTGCAACCGTTTTTCGGTCGGCATCGAATTGGAAGGTTGCGATTTCGAGCCGTTTACCGAAGCGCAATACCGCAGCCTGAACCGTTTGCTGACCGCTTTGTGCGCCGAATATCCGATTGAAGCGGTAACCGGCCACCAACACATCGCGCCGAACCGCAAAACCGATCCGGGACACTTTTTCGATTGGGCGCGTTTGCAACGCGAGGGTTTTCCGGTGGCGGTTTGATGTTCAGACGGCCTTGGGCGGCTGAGGCCGTCTGAAAAGCTGGGCGGTACGCAAAGCAGCTGCCGTTTTGCCGCAGTTCCGCTATAATCAGAAACATTTATCTTTACCATTATTTTTCCAGCCTAACGACGGGTTTGTTATGAACGAAAATATCTGGATTTTTATCGTTATCGCCTTGGCCGTGATTTTGGCGGTGCTGCTTTACAATATGTACCGCGAACAACAATACCGCGACCAAGTGCGCCGCCAGTTCGGCCATTCCGACAAAGACGCGCTGCTCGACAGCCGCACCGAATCGGTACGCGATGGCCGTGCGCACGGCAAACAGGGCGCGCCTTTGAAAACACCGCGCAAAGCGGATTTGTCGGAAGTAGAGCCGCAGGCCGCTGCGCCGAAAAGGCTGTCTGAAAATGAGCAAAACGGATTTTTGCACGGCAAACACGAACCAAATGCGGTACATCCGGAAGCTGCACCGCAGCAAAGCGAAGCACCGGCCAAAGCGGAGCGCAGTGCCAACAATCAATTCAACGCAGCCAAAGCCACAGTAGGCGGTTTTTTCAGCCGCAAAACCGCCGCACCTGCGCCTGAGCAGAAACCCGAGCCTGTGAAAGCGCCGGGCAAACCGGCAGCCGATTTGTTTGCCGAGCCGGAAGTCGCCGAGCCTGTATTGGAAAGCGGCAAACCGGTTGAGGAAAACGTACAGCAGTTCCAATTCGAACGCCGCGAAGCACCGGCGCATACGCAGGAATTTGTTGCCGACAAGCGCGAGCTGCTGCTGGATCTGCACGAAATGGCCAAGCAGGAATTGAGCTGGTTTGACAGCCGTTTCGATTATCTGGCTTATGTTTCGCTGCGCGAGCCGCACGAGCTGCACAGCCTGCCGCGTTTGTCCGGCCGCCACCGTTTCCAAATCGCAGGCTGCACAATGGACAACCGCTGGCAGATTGCTGAGCCGATTCCGAGCGTGTATTACCAAGGTTTTATTGTCGGAATGCAGGCAATTTCGCGCAGCGGTTTGGCAAGCGTGCAGGATTTGGAAGCCTTCGGCAGCCAAGTCAACGCTTTTGCCGAAAAACTCGGCGGCGCGCTGATGCTGACCGATATCGAGCAGTTCTTGGCGATTGCCCGTCCGCTGGACGAAGTATGCGAGCGTGTCGATCAAACCATCGCGATGCACTTGGTATCGCGCAGCACCATCAGCGGCGTGGAATTGCGCGGCGCGGTGGAGCGTTTGGGCTTCGAGCTGGCCGCCGACGGCGCATTCTATTTCAACGACAGCGAAGGCAGTCCGCTGTTCAGCATCGTCAATATCGACAACAGCGCCTTTACTTCCGCACTGCTCGACAGCAAAGCCTACCGCGGTTTCAGTGTGCTGTTTGATCTGCCGCACGTTCCGGCCGGTGAAAAACAGTTCAACCAATTTATGGATTTGGTGGTGCGCCTGTCGGCCGAATTGAGCTTGGATTTGGTGAACGACAAACTGGAAGAATTGTCCACCGAATGGCTGAAAAACGTGCGCAGCTACGTGCTGGCGCGTCAGGAAGAAATGCAGAAAATCGGCATTGAGCCGGGCGGCAGCTTGGCGCAACGCCTGTTTTCTTAAATTTCCGCTTTCCCGTACCGACCAACGGACGCATTGCCCGCGTCCGTTTTTCTTGCCTGTAAAGGCCGTCTGAAAAACAAAGATAATGATGAGTGCCGCACAACAACATATCCGCGAGCTGACCGATACGCTCAACCGCTACGCCTACGAATATTACACGCTTGATGCGCCGAGCGTACCCGATGCCGAATACGACCGGCTGTTCCGCGAATTGGAGCATTGGGAAGCCGAATATCCCGAACTCCGCCTGCCCCACAGCCCGACCCAGCGCGTAGGCGGCGCTGCTTTGGAGGGTTTCGCCAGCGTGCGGCACGAAGTGCCGATGCTGTCGCTGAACAACGCTTTTTCGCCGCAAAACGAAGCCGGCGCGTTCGACCACGCCGAAATGCTGGCTTTTGACGAACGCGTGCGTGGCGGCTTGGGCAGCGCGAAAGCCGCTTATGTGATCGAACCGAAATTCGACGGTTTGGCCGTCAGCCTGCTGTATCGGAACGGCGTATTGGTACGCGCTGCCACGCGCGGCGACGGTACAACCGGCGAAGATGTCACGCAAAACATCAAAACCATCGCCAGCATTCCGCTGAAACTGCACGGCGGAAATCTGCCCGATTTGCTGGAAGTGCGCGGAGAAGTGCTGATGACCAAAGCCGATTTTGCCAAGCTGAACGCGCAGCAGGAAGCGGACGGGCAAAAGTTGTTTGCCAATCCGCGCAACGCCGCCGCAGGCAGCCTGCGCCAGCTCGATTCCAAAATCACTGCCAAACGCCGCCTGACTTTTTTTGCCTACGCCATCGCGCAGATTTCAGACGGCCACGCCTTGCCGTGCCATTGGGACGAACTGCATTATCTCGGCACGCTCGGCTTCCGCTTGCCCGAAGGCAATTTCGCCCGTTTCGATAATATCGCCGATGTTCTCGCTTTTTACGAACAAATGTCGCAAAAACGCCCCGAACTGCCCTACGAAATCGACGGTATGGTGGTGAAAGTGGACAGCTTGGCGCAGCAGCAGACTTTGGGCTTTGTTTCGCGCGCACCGCGCTGGGCCATCGCGCATAAATTTCCGGCGGAAGAAGCGCTGACGGTGGTGGAAGCGATTGATGTGCAGGTCGGGCGTACCGGCGCGGTTACGCCTGTTGCCCGTTTGCAACCGGTATTCGTCGGCGGCGTAACCGTTACCAACGCCACGCTGCACAACGAGGGCGAAACGCAGCGCAAAGACGTGCGCGTAGGCGATACCGTAGTGGTGCGCCGTGCCGGTGATGTGATTCCCGAAGTGGTGCGCGTATTGTTCGAACGCCGCCCGATGCAGGAAACCGTCCGCGTTTCAGACGGCCTTGACGCAGATAATCTGCAAGCTGATTTGTTTGGTGCAATGCTGTCTGAAAACCGGCAAAGCAGCAGCCGAGAGCCGAAATATCCGCAATACCGTTTGCCGGAAAACTGCCCGATTTGTGCCAGCCCGATTGAGCGCGAAGAAGGCGAAGCCGTAGCGCGTTGCAGCGGCGGTATGCGCTGCCAAGCCCAGCGCGCGCAAGGGCTTATCCATTTTGCTTCGCGCAAAGCAATGGACATCGAAGGTTTGGGGCAGAAGCAGATTGAGCAGCTGGTGGCGCAGGATATTGTGCACAGTTTCGCCGATTTGTACCGCCTTGATATTCCGGCGCTGCAAAAAATGAAAGAAAACGCCGAACAAGCGGAAAATGCGGAAAACAGTGCGGAAAACGAGCTAACTCCGGCGAAAACCAAGAAACAGCCGGTGAAATGGGCGGAAAATATTCTGGCCGGTTTGGCGGCCAGCAAACAGCCCGATTTGGCGCGTTTTCTGTTTGCACTCGGCATCCGCCATATCGGCGAGCGCACCGCCAAATCATTGGCGCAGGCGTTCGGCAACTTGGAAACCGTGCGCCGCGCGCCGGAGCCTTTGCTGGCTTGCCTGCCCGACATCGGCGCTGTTGTCGCCCGTTCGGTTGCCCACTTTTTTGCCGATGCCAAGCAGCAGGAAATGCTGGACGATTTGCTCGCAGCAGGCGTGCAGCCGAAAACGCAGCCCGTTACGCTGCTGCCAGCGCGTTATATGGCCGACGGCCGCTGGATTGCGCGTTTGCCGGGTTTCAAAATCAGCGATAACAAAGCGGCCGCATTGTGGGAGCTGGCCGGTAAAACGTTTGACGGTATGCTGAATGACGGGGCGTTGCCGAATGACTGGCAGCAGTGGCGTAAAATCGCCAAGAACCGCGCATTGTTGGAACAAACCGCCGCATTTGCCGCCGAAATGCCGTCTGAAAATCAGGCAGAAAGCATTTTTTCAGACGGCCTCAACAGCGAAATCGCCGGAAAAACCTTTGTGCTGACCGGTACGCTGCCGAGCCTGAAACGCGATGAAGCGCAGGCAATGATTGAAGCGGCAGGCGGCAAAGTATCGGGCAGCGTATCGAAGAAAACCGATTATGTGGTGGCAGGCGAAGCCGCCGGCAGCAAACTGGAAAAAGCCAATGCCTTGGGTGTCGCCGTGTTGGACGAAGCCGCATTGCTGGCTTTGCTGGGCAAATAAAGGCCGTCTGAAAACGATAATGGAAAGAATAATGTCAGAGAAAAAACAACAAGATAAAAAACTGCCGAGCCGCCGTTTGTCGGTTGCGCCTATGCTCGATTGGACGGACCGGCATTACCGCTATATGGCGCGGCAAATCAGCCGCCATACTTGGCTTTATACCGAAATGATTAACGCCGGTGCGGTGATTTACGGCGACGAGCAGCGTTTTCTGCTGAAAAACGACTGCGAAAATCCGGTTGCACTGCAACTGGGCGGCAGCGAGCCGGAAGCCTTGGCGAAAGCGGCGGCCAAAGCAGCGGCGTTTGATTACGATGAAATCAACCTCAACTGCGGCTGCCCCAGCCCGCGCGTGCAAAAAGGCGCGTTCGGCGCTTGCTTGATGAACGAAGTAGATTTAGTGGCCGATTGCTTGAACGCAATGCAGGACGCTGCGCCGGATTGCGAAGTTACCGTCAAGCACCGCATCGGCGTGGACAGGCAGACCGATTATCAAGTGGTTGCCGATTTTGTCGGCACGCTGCGCGATAAAACCGCCTGCAAAACCTTTATCGTCCACGCGCGTAATGCTTGGCTGGACGGCCTTTCGCCGAAAGAAAACCGCGAAATCCCGCCTTTGAAATACGATTATGTTTACCGCCTGAAACAAGAGTTTCCCGAACTGGAAATCATCATCAACGGCGGCATCAAAACCAACGAAGAAATTGCCGCGCATCTGGCGCACGTGGATGGTGTGATGGTCGGCCGCGAGTGTTACCACAATCCGATGATTATGCGCGATTGGGATAAGCTGTTTTACGGCGACGAAGCCGCACCGATTGCCTATGAAGATTTGGTAGGCCGTCTGAAAACCTATGCTGCCGAGCAAATCGCCGCCGGTCGCGGCACGATTCTGCGCCATATGGCACGCCACTATCTCGGCCTGATGCACGGACTGAAAGGCGCACGCGCTTGGCGGCGTATGCTGTCCGATGCCGTTTTGCTGAAACCGAACAATCCCGATTTGATTTTGGAGGCATGGGAAGAAGTGAAACGCCGCGAGCGCTTTGACGAGGCCGTCTGAAAACCGCAGGTTTCTGCGGAGCTGAAAAAATGGCAGTTTTCATAAAGGGCTGAATATGAACGAAAACCGCTGGTTTGCCGAAACCTACCGCCAAACCCTCGCGCAACACGGTTTCAAACTGACCGAACTCGGCACAGGCGAAAGCAGCCGCCAGCTTCTGCTGCAAATCGGTACGCCGGACACAAACCTGCCTTTGCCCGAAGCCGCCGATTTTTCAGACGGCGGTAAAATATGGCTGGAAACCGTGTTCGGGTTGAAAAATGCCGAATTGGATTACACCGGTTTTCACGGAAGCTGGCTGATTGTGTCGCAGTATTTTTGAAGCCGTCTGAAAAATGGGCGGAATGTAGAGAAAATCAAAATGAAACAATATGTTTGGACAATTGGCGCGGTTTTGGGTTTGGCCGCCTGCGGCAATCCGTCGGCAAAAGCCGTACAAGGCTTACGATGACTATAATTATTGCCTCGCAAGAG
>JAUNKU010000035.1:10481-12930 GCA_030532645.1 Neisseria sp.
TTAGACTTGATGCGCCACGTGATGGCCGAAGGACACGATAAATCCGACCGTACGGGTACGGGCACGCGCTCGGTGTTCGGCTATCAGATGCGCTTTGATTTGGCGGAAGGTTTTCCGCTTCTGACCACCAAAAAGCTGCATCTGCGCTCGATTATCCACGAACTTTTGTGGTTTTTGAAAGGCGATACCAACATCAAATATCTCAAAGACAATAATGTGTCGATTTGGGACGAGTGGGCAGACGAAAACGGCGATTTGGGGCCGGTGTACGGCTATCAGTGGCGCAGTTGGCCGACTCCGGACGGCGGTCATATCGATCAAATCCAAAATATTATCAAGCAGATAAAAAACTCGCCTGATTCGCGCCGTATGATTGTTTCGGCGTGGAATCCGGCTTTGGTGGACGATATGGCGCTGCCGCCCTGCCACGCGATGTTCCAATTTTATGTGGCCGACGGCAAACTTTCCTGCCAGCTTTACCAGCGCAGCGCCGATATTTTCCTCGGCGTGCCGTTCAATATCGCCAGCTACGCGCTGCTGACAATGATGCTGGCACAAGTATGCGGTTTGCAGCCGGGCGAATTTGTCCACACGCTGGGCGATGCGCATATTTACAGCAACCATTTCGAGCAAACCGAATTGCAGCTTTCGCGCGAACCGCGTGCGCTGCCGAAAATGAAGCTCAATCCGGAAGTAAACGATTTGTTTGCGTTCACATTCGACGATTTCGAGCTGACGGATTACGATCCGCATCCGCATATCAAGGCGGAAGTGGCGGTTTGACAGTGGGAAATATTAAGGCCGTCTGAAAACACCGTTTGCGGCTGTTTTCAGACGGCCTTTTATGCCCGAATGATTGATTTTGTCATACTCGGATTTGTTCCGAATATGACGTTTTTTGGCCGGATTAAAAATCCGCCTTTATTTAAACAGCAAAATCAACACCAAAGCGGCGGCAATCACGGCCAGCCAAATGCTTTGCCGCTGCTGCACTTTCACCAAATGCAGATAAGCGTCGCGCATTTCTTTCTGGCGGGTTTCGTCCACCAATGCGTTGAGTTTGCGTGGCAGCGCCGGCAGGATTTGCGCCCAATCCGGTGCTTCGTTTTTCAGGTTACGGAGCAGCGCTTTCGGGCCGATTTGCTCTTTCATCCATTGCGTTAGAAACGGCTTGGCGGTATCCCACAAATCCAAATTCGGGTCGAGCTGGCGGCCGAGACCTTCGATATTGAGCAGCGTTTTTTGCAGTAAAACGAGCTGCGGCTGGATTTCCACATTAAAGCGGCGGCTGGTTTCAAACAGGCGCATCAGCACCAGACCGAAAGAAATTTCTGCCAACGGTTTGTTGAAAATCGGCTCGCAAACCGCACGCACGGCCGCTTCCAGCTCTTCCGCACGGGTATCGGGCGGAACCCAGCCGCTTTCGATATGCGCGGTAGCGACACGGTGGTAATCGCGGTTGAAAAACGCCAAGAAATTAATCGCCAAATAGCGTTTGTCGTAATCCGTCAGGCTGCCGACAATGCCGAAATCCAGCGCGATATAGCGGTTGTCGGGCGCAACAAGAATATTGCCCGGGTGCATATCGGCGTGGAAAAAGCCGTGGCGGAATACTTGCGTAAAGAAGATTTCCACGCCGTAACGCGCCAGTTTGTGCAAATCGATATTCTGCTCGCGCAGCGCGGCAATATCGGATACCGGCGTGCCGTCCATCCATTCCATCGTCAGCACGCTGCGGCTGCACAAATCGTAATACACCTTCGGCACAATCAGCATATCGCTGTTGTGGAAATTGCGGCCGAGCTGGCTGGCATTGGCGGCTTCGCGCAGCAAATCCAATTCATCGTGCAGATATTTGTCGAACTCCGCCACCACCTCGCGCGGCTTCAAACGTTTGCCGTCTGAAAACAGCTTTTCCGCCCAACCGGCCGCAAAGCGCAGCAAAGCCAAATCCTGCTCAATAACCGGCCGGATATCCGGACGCAATACTTTTACCGCCACCCGTTCGCCGCTGTGCAGACGCGCTTTATGCACCTGCGCTACCGACGCACTGGCCACCGGTTCGTGTTCGAACGCCGCATACAACTCGTTCAGCGGCCTGCCCAAGGAGTGCTCGATCTGTTGCCGCGCCACATCCGCATCAAACGGCGGCACTTTGTCCTGTAACTTTGCCAGTTCGCGCACATAAGCCGCCGGCAGCAAATCCGGCCGCGTGGACAGCACTTGGCCGAATTTCACAAAAATCGGCCCCAAACTTTCCAAAGCCTCGCGTACGCGCACCGGCAGCGGCTCGGCGGCCGCCTCGGGCGATACAGGAAAACGGTTCAACAGAAAACGCGCCCACGGCGAAGCGGCGCGGTCGGCAAACAGCTCGGCCAGCCCGTAGCGGCGGACGGTTTTCAAAATCAGGATAAAGCGGGAAAGCCCTTTCATTTCGGCGGCCTGCGGA
>JAUNKU010000036.1 GCA_030532645.1 Neisseria sp.
AGAAACCAGTGTCGCCGCGCTTCAAGCCGCTGTTTCGCTGCTGAAAAACGGCGGGCTGCTGACCGCTGCCGTTTATACGGGACACGCCGAAGGTGCGGCCGAAGCGCCGCATATCGATGCGTGGGCGCAGAGTCTGCCGCAGAACGAATACCGCGTTTTGCGTTATCAGTTTGTCAACCAGAAAAACGCGCCGCCTTATTTGCTGGCGGTGTATAAATATTAAGGAATGCAATATGTATTTTGCGCTCAAACACAGCCATATGACTTTGGTGGCCGTCAGCATTATTCTGTTCAATCTGCGCTATTGGCTGTTGGCGAAAAATCCTGAGAAAACGCTGCCGAAGGCTTTGAAATCACTGCCGCATCTGAACGACAGCCTGCTGCTGTTTACCGGTTTGTGGCTGATGCAGGTCGCGCATTGGACACCGTTCGGCAATGCCGTTTGGCTGGGCTGGAAGCTGGTTTTGGTGGTGCTGTATATTCTGCTCGGTATGAAAGCGCTGAAAGCCGTACCGCGCAGTGCAGCCGCCAAGATTTTCTATCTTGCCGCAATGGTTTGCGTGGCAGTGATTGTGTATCTGGCACGCTTCAAGCCACTGTAAATATAAAGCTGTCCGGCAAATAAAATGCCGTCTGAAAACTGCGTTTCCTGTTCGGAAATGCGTTTTCAGACGGCATTTTTTGTTGCGCTTACCAACTCCATCGGCCGCTTAAAATCAGCAGGCCGGGAATCCACGCGGTGATAATGCCTTGTGCAACCGCCAGCAGCGGAACAAAGCGGCCGAGCGGTTTGTTCAAAGCACATTCAATAAAGCCGGTCAGCCACAGCAAGGCCCAAGCATACCAAATCAGTGCGCCGTAAAAATTGCTGTCCAAACAGCCGGCGACAACGGCATTTACAGCGACAAACAGCGAAAACCAGCCGTAAGGGCGTTTGTCCCAAGCGAATAAAGTATTGCAGGCATTGAATAAATAGGTAATGCCGAACAAAAGCCCTGTAGCCGGCGCGAAATAAGCGGCAGACGGACTGCCGTTTACCGCCAGCACCGCCATTGTCAGAAAGTTGGCAAACACGGAAATCACGCCGACCGTTACATTCATAAATGTGGCGGCGCGCGGCTCGAATTTCAGCAATCCGGCCAAGCCGTTATTGATTAATACGATGCCGACATAAAGCAAAACCAAGCCGAGCATAATCATTGCCCCTGAAAACAAGAAAGCGGCGATTATAAGCGATAGCGGAAAAAAAGAAAGCAAAGGCCGTCTGAAAACGCATTTCCGAAAAGGAAACGCTGTTTTCAGACGGCCTGTTTATTGCCCAAGCTTTACGGCAGGCTGTATCCGCGCAGATATTGGATACGTTCGCGCGTCATCCGGGTATCGCATTGCAGGCGCTGATATTCGGCTTGCGCGCTGCTTTCGGCTTGCGCGGCCGCTTGGCGGCAGTGGCCGTTTTTCTCTTCAATCCAGTTGCGCTGCTCGTCCAATAATTCCTGCTGAACGGTTTTGTCGAGCTTTTTCCAAAGCAGGGTAATATCGGTTTGGGCATCGCGGTTGTCGGCGCGGGCGTGGACGACATCGCTGTCGTTAAACGGCACTTCGCTGCGGTTTTCAGACGGCGTTAAAATTTCCGTTTCTTCTGTTGCAGACAGTGAAGCAAATTCTGTGGAAGCTTCTTCTGAAATTTCTTCTGAAACTTCATTTTCCGCATTTGTTTCTTCGGCAGGCTCGATGCCGCGTTCGTT
Organism: Neisseria sp.; assembly: GCA_030532645.1. Classification (GTDB taxonomy): domain Bacteria; phylum Pseudomonadota; class Gammaproteobacteria; order Burkholderiales; family Neisseriaceae; genus Neisseria. Next base: position 1,746 of record JAUNKU010000036.1, read on the forward strand.
ATCGGTTTTCAGTGCCTCTTCGCGGCTGACGGTTTTGCCGTCAATCACCAGAAAATCTTTGATGCCGTAGGGCAGCAGGGCGCTGATCAGAGCATTGTAGGCGGCGCTCAGACCGTCGCCTTGATAGAACAGGGAAATTTCGCCGTTTTCAGCGGTTTTCGGTGTGTATTGCAGGGTTTGGCTGAAAATGCCGTTTTCGTTGTAGCGCAAGGTGCTGCCTGAGATGCGTTGGTGGATGGTGTGGCTGAGGCTGTTTTCGCCATAGAGCAGCGGTGCGTTGAGCGAGGCGGTGGAAAGAATATTTTCCGGAATGGCAATGCTGATTTCGCCTTGGCAGTATGCATTGCCGCCTTGGCCGATTTGTTCTGCACCGTTCAGGGTAACGGCGATTTCGCCGATGGCGGCATTGATTTTTTGGACATCGACAAAACCGCGTGCATCTTGTGCGGCAAACATCCGCGTCTGCTCTTTCAGGGCTTGATTCAGACTGTTTTGCATCTGCTCGGTGACGGCCGGATTGCCGCATTGCAGACTGCTTGCGTGCTGCGGTGTTTCCGGCTGGCAGGCAGTCAGTGCGAATGCGGCCAATAAGACCGGCATCAGGGTTTTGGCGTGCGGCATAACTCTCTCCGAAGGGCTTTTTTCAGACGGCCTATCATAGCAAAACAGCCTGCAAACGCAAGCGTTTACAGGCTGTTTTATGCGGCTTTACCGATTAGCGCAGGAAATTGACGAAGCCCGACAAAATCGTTGCGTTGACGATATCGACGAAGAATGCGCCGACCATCGGTACAATCAAGAAAGCTTTGTGTGAAGAGCCGAAGCGTTCGGTAACCGACTGCATATTGGCAACGGCGGTCGGGGTTGCGCCCATACCGAAACCGCAGTGGCCGGCGGCCAAAACGGCAGCGTCATAGTCACGTCCCATCAAAGTGTAGGTAACAAATGTAGCGTACAGCACCATCACCACGGTTTGCACCAGCAGGATAATCGCAATCGGGCCGGCCAAGCCGGTCAGCTGCCACAGTTTCAGGTTCAGCAGCGCCATTGCGAGGAACAGCGACAGCGAAGCATTGCCGAATACGTCAATCGCGCGGTCGAACATATTGGTTTTGAAGAAAGTGGTCAGAACGTTACGCAAAACCACGCCGCCGAACAGCGTCCAAACGAATTTAGGCAGATTCCACCATTGGTCTTTGTCCAAGCCGTCCATAATTTCGGCGAAAGCCAAACAGGCGGCAAACATTGCCAGCGTTTCAATGGCAGATTCGGCAGTAATCAAACGGGTTTTGTTTTGGTGTTCGAAAACGTCGTTTTGGCTTTGGGCGCTGCCTGATTGCGCCGCAACTTCTTCTTTGTTAATCGGTTTGCAGCCCATTTTGTTCAGCAGACGGCGTGCAACAGGGCCGCCGATCAGGCCGCCGGCAACCAAGCCGTAAGTGGCTGCCGCCATACCGATGGTGGTCGCGCCGACCAAGCCGAAATCTTTTTCAAAGTTCGGCCCCCAAGCGCCGGCTGTACCGTGGCCGCCGGTCAGCGTAACCGAACCGGTCATCAGGCCGAACAGCGGATCCAAACCCAATACGCTGGCCATACCGACGCCGACGGCGTTTTGAATCACGATAAAGAAGCTGACGACGGCTGTGAAAAACAGCAGCGGAAAGCCGCCGGCTTTCAGGCGCGAGAAGTCGGCGCTCAAACCGATAGAGGCAAAGAAAATCAGCATAAATGCGTCTTGCAGCGATTTTTCAAATTTGAAGCTGACACCGTAAAGCGCGTGCAGAATATACAGTGCAATCGCTGCGACCAAGCCGCCCGCAACCGGCTCGGGAATATTGAAGTTTTGCAGAAATTTAACTTTGCTGACGAGGAGTTTGCCCAGCAGCAAAACGAGCGTTGCGGCAATCAGGGTGTAATAGCCGTTGAATACCCATTCCATATCTTGCATAGTTTTTCCTTATTCTGAATTGAGAGAAGGCCGTCTGAAAATGCGGATTCAATGAAATGAAAACAGACACTTTCAACAGCAAAGCGGCGGATTGTAAACAGGAGTTTGCAAAAAGTCAAAGAACTTAACGCTATTTAGATAATTGATTTTTTAGAAAGTTTGATTTTATACAAAAAAACGGCAGTTTGAATACCGGTTTTCTGTATGATTCAGGCGAACTTGTTTATATGCTAATAAAAAGAATGGTTTGCCGGAAGATTGGAAAATAATATCAGTTTGCAGGCGAAACAGGCAGAGCAGCTTTGTTCCGGCGCATAAGCAAAGCGGAAAACAAAATGCCCGATCGGGAATCGGGCATTTTTAAGGCATCGAAAACGGCGGAAAGTGCCGTTTTCAGACGGCCTTACAGGGAGTAATACATCTCAAATTCCAAAGGATGCGGCGCCATCTGCATACGGCGGACATCGTCTTCTTTGAAAGTGATGTAGCTGTCGATCCAGTCTTTGCTGAACACACCGCCGCGCGTCAGGAATTCGTGGTCGGCTTTCAGCGCGTTCAAAGCTTCGTCCAAAGAAGCGCATACGGTCGGCACCAGAGCATCTTCTTCCGGCGGCAGGTCGTAGAGGTTTTTCGTTGCCGGATCGCCGGGGTGGATTTTGTTTTGAATACCGTCCAAACCGGCCATCAGCAAAGCGGCAAAGCACAAATACGGATTGGCTGTCGGATCAGGGAAGCGCGCTTCGATACGGCGGGCTTTCACGCTGTTTACCGCCGGAATGCGGATCGAAGCGGAGCGGTTTTTCGCGGAATAAGCCAGTTTCACCGGCGCTTCAAAATGCGGCACGAGGCGTTTGTAGGAGTTGGTGGACGGATTGGTAATCGCGTTCAAGGCTTTGGCGTGTTTGATGATGCCGCCGATAAAGTAGAGCGCGGTGTCGCTCAAACCGGCGTAGCCGTCGCCTGCAAACAGGTTTTGGCCGTCTTTCCAAATCGAGCAGTGAACGTGCATACCGCTGCCGTTGTCGCCCATCAGCGGTTTGGGCATAAAGGTAGCAGTTTTGCCGAAGTTGTGCGCTACATTCCAAATCACATATTTTTGGTCTTGCGTCCAGTCGGCACGTTTGACCAAAGTATTGAATTTTGTACCGATTTCCATTTGCGAGCCGGTACCCACTTCGCCGTGGTGCACTTCAACGGGAATGCCGATTTCTTCCAAAACATTCACCATTGCCGAGCGCAAGTCCTGACCGGCATCAACCGGCGCAACCGGCGCATAACCGCCTTTGACTGTGGCACGGTGGCCGGTATTTTGGCCGTCCAAATGCGCGCCGCTCGACCAAGCACCGGCTTCGGAAGTGATTTCAAAACGGGCGGTGTGCATCTGCGTTTCAAAAGCCACGCCGTCGAAGACGAAAAATTCAGGCTCGGGGCCGAAAAACGCGGTATCGCCGATGCCGGACGATTTCAGATAAGCTTCGGCGCGGCGGGCGATGGAGCGCGGGTCGCGGTCGTAGCCTTGGCCGTTGGCCGGATCGATAACGTCGCAGGTCAGCACCAAAGTGGCATCATCGAAAAACGGATCGATAAATGCAGTTTCGGAATCAGGGCGCAACTGCATATCGGAAGCCTGCACGCCTTTCCAGCCGCCGATAGACGAGCCGTCAAACGCTTGGCCGTTTTCAAACCATTCTTCCGGGTCTTCCAAAACGATGCGCGAAGGAATGGTAAAGTGGTGCTGTTTGCCTTTGGTGTCGGTAAAACGCAAATCGACATAGCGGACATCGTTGTCCTCAATCATCTGCAACACTTTTTTGATAGACATTTAGTGCTCCTGAAAGTTGCGGTTGTTTGGTACGCCGGACGGCACGATGCCTGCCGTCTCAGTCGGAAAATCTTTCGGATAATACACGGAAACAGCCGGTTTGTGGAAAATATCCAAAAGTTTTGTAAAATTGTATGCAATTTATTTGATGCAGGCCTTCTGAAAATACGGAGCAGAGCGTTCAGCGCGGATAAGTGGAAATCCGAATCAGTTCCGCTGTACGGTTCCAATCCGGCTTCAATCCGCGCATTCATTCTCGCCTGATTTTCAGACGGCCTTAATCTTTATCTCAGCTTCGGCAAAACCGCCAAAATGGCAGACAATACCGATTCACCCAAGCGAAGCGAGCGTTGGCCGTTCCAGCCGAAATCGTCGTCGGGCAGATTGTCGTTGTCTTTAAATGGCATTTCCAAAGTGTAGGCCAAGCATTGGAATTGCTCGCCAACCCAAGTGGTCGCCCAGCTCAAATCGGCTTCGCCCGGTGCGGCGGCAGGATAGCCGAATTCATCTTGGAAATCGGGGCTGGCGGCGGCAAAGGCGTTTTTAAACAGGGTTTGCAGCTCGGCGATACGCTCGTTGTAAGACGGCACGCCTTCCGTTCCGGCAACAAATACATAAGGAATGGTTTCATCGCCGTGGATATCGAGAAACAAATCCACGCCGGTTTCCAGCATTTTTTCGCGTACGGCAAACACTTCGGGACTGGTTTCGCGGCTCGGGTCCAGCCATTCGCGGTTGAGGTTGGCACCGGCGGCGTTGGTACGCAGGTTGCCGAGAGCCGAACCGTCGGGGTTCATATTCGGTACGATGTAGAATGTAGCACGGTCGAGCAGGGCGCGTGCGGTCGGGTCTTGCGGGTCGAGCAAGCGGGCGAGCAGGCCTTCTATAAACCATTCGGCCATTGTTTCGCCGGGGTGTTGGCGGGCGATTACCCATACTTTGGCATCGCTTTCCACCTGATTGCCGATGGTTAATAAGTTGATGTCGCGGCCTTGCACGGTGCTGCCTAGGTCATCAATCTGGCACAAGCCGCTGCCTTGTGCGTCGCCCAGCAGATTAAGGTGCTGTTCGCTGGAATACGGCTCGAAATAAGCGTAATACACACTGTTGGCCAGCGGGGTGTGTTCGATGCTCAATACGCCGTTTTCGTAACGGGTCGGCACGCGGAACCAGTTTTGCCGGTCGTAAGAAGCGCAGGCTTGGTAGCCGTCCCAGCCTTCGGGATAGGCGGCTTCGGCGGCGTTTTCAAAATGCAGCGTGCAGGGCGTGTAGGCCGCGCCTTGCAGGCGGAAATAGAACCATTGGGCAAAATCCGCAGCATTGTCGCGGCGCAAGGCCAAGCGGATATTCTGCGGATCGGACAAATCTTTGACGACAACCGAACCGGCGTCGAATTGGGCGGTAATTTTGAGCATAAACGGTGTTCCGTCAAACGGGCGGATAAAACGTGCATTATACAATACCGCGCTGCGGAAAGTGTCTATAATCTGCGTATTTTTAGCTTGGCAGGCCGTCTGAAAACCGAAGTTTTGCACTTTGCCGTACCTACGGTTTTCAGACGGCCTGAAACGGAGAATAAAATGAAACTGACTTTGATGTTCCGCGAGTATTGCAGTCTTTGCCACCAGATGCGCGCTGCGTTGCGGCCTTGGCAGGAAAAATACGGTTTTGAGCTTGACGTTTTCGATGTCGATGAAGACGAAGCTTTGGAAGAAAAGTATAACGAATTTGTGCCGGTTTTATTGTTGGGCAATGAGGAAATCTGTCATTGGCATTTGGATGAAGCCAAGTTGCTCGAAGTTTTGGAAAAAGCGCAATCCTTATAAGGCCGACAGCATAGCGGAGGCGCGGCTTTTCGGCTAAAATGTGCGGTTATTTTAATTTCCGAATATGCAGGCCGTCTGAAAACAGGCAGTTTTACAGACGGCCTTTGAAAATCCGTATCAGAAAATGTCAATGAAAAATATCCGAAATTTCTCCATTATCGCCCACATCGACCACGGCAAATCTACGTTGGCCGACCGTTTCATTCAATACACCGGCGGTTTGGAAAACCGTGAAATGAGTTCGCAAGTGCTTGATTCGATGGATATCGAAAAAGAGCGCGGCATTACCATTAAAGCGCAGACCGCGGCTTTGAACTATAAAGCGCGCGACGGCGAAGTTTATCAATTAAATCTGATTGATACGCCCGGACACGTCGATTTTTCTTATGAAGTGTCGCGTTCGCTGTCGGCCTGCGAAGGTGCGCTGTTGGTAGTGGACGCTTCTCAGGGCGTGGAAGCGCAAACTGTTGCCAACTGCTACACGGCGATTGATTTGGGCGTGGAAGTGGTGCCGGTATTGAACAAAATCGATTTGCCGGCCGCCGATCCCGACCGCGTTTCGCAGGAAATTGAAGACATTATCGGTATTGATGCCGTAGGTGCGGTGCAGTGTTCCGCCAAAAGCGGCTTGGGCATTGAAGACGTTTTGGAAGAAATCGTTGCCAAAATTCCCGCGCCGCAAGGCGATCCGAACGCGCCTTTACAGGCAATGATTATTGACTCTTGGTTCGACAACTATGTCGGCGTGGTGATGCTGATTCGGATTAAAAACGGCACCATCAAGCTGAAAGACAAAGTACGTTTTATGAGCACCAAAGCCGAATCGCAAGTGGAACAGCTGGGCGTGTTTACACCGAAATCGGTGCAGAAACCGCAGCTTTCCGCAGGCGAAGTGGGCTTTCTGATTACCGGCGTGAAAGAGCTGGGTCAGGCCAAAGTGGGCGATACCATTACTTTGGTGCAGGAACCGGCCGCCGAGCCGCTGCCGGGCTTTAAAGAAGTACAAAGTCAGGTATTTGCCGGCCTGTATCCGGTGGAAAGCCACGATTACGAAGCCTTGCGCGATGCCTTGGAGAAATTGCAGCTGAACGATGCTTCGTTGAAATTCGAGCCGGAAGTGTCGCAAGCTTTGGGCTTCGGTTTCCGCTGCGGTTTCTTGGGCTTGCTGCACTTGGAAATCGTGCAGGAGCGTTTGGAGCGCGAATTCGATATGGACTTGATTACTACTGCGCCGACGGTGGTATATGAAGTCATTATGAAAAACGGCGAAAAAATCGAGGTGGAAAATCCCTCGAAGCTGCCTGATGTCGGCAGCATTGAAACCATTTTGGAGCCGATTATCACCGCCACTATTCTTGTGCCGCAGGATTATGTCGGCAACGTGATGACGTTGTGTAACCAAAAACGCGGCGTGCAGGTGAATATGCAGTATCTCGGCCGCCAAGTGATGCTGACCTACGATTTGCCGATGAACGAAGTGGTGATGGATTTCTTCGACAAGCTGAAATCCACTTCGCGCGGTTATGCTTCTTTGGACTACCAATTCAAAGAATTCCAGCCGTCCGATCTGATTAAGCTGGATATTATGGTAAACGGCGAAAAAGTCGATGCATTGAGCCTGATTGTTCACCGCCAAAATTCGGTACACCGCGGCCGCGAACTGGCAGCGAAAATGCGTGAGCTGATTCCGCGCCAAATGTTTGATATTGCCGTTCAAGCCTCTATCGGCAGCCAGATTATTGCGCGCGAAAACGTGAAAGCGCTGCGTAAAAACGTATTGGCCAAATGTTACGGCGGCGATATTACGCGTAAGAAAAAACTGCTGGAAAAACAAAAAGCCGGTAAACGCCGTATGAAACAGGTGGGCAATGTGGAAATTCCGCAAAGCGCGTTCTTGGCGATTCTTCAAGTGGGAGACAAATAATGAATACTTGGCTTCTGGCTGCGGTTGCGGCATTGGCTACGGGCGTATTTCTGTTGCTGAAAAGCAGTAAAGAGCGCCAAGAAAACGGAGATTGGAGTTCCGGCCTGCAATGGGGCTATCTGGCCGTATTGGCCGGTACGTTCGGCTTGCTGGCGCAGGTAATGAGCTTTACGGCTGTTTTTCTGATTTTCGTACTGTTTACCGGCGCATTGTGGCTGTGGCACAAAGTGGCGGTGAAAAAAGAAGCGGAAGACGGCAACCATTTCCGCGATTATCTGGGCAGCTTTTTCCCGATTATGGCTGTGTTATTTATGTTGCGCGCATTTGTGGCCGAACCGTTCCAAATTCCGTCCAGCTCGATGCGGCCGGGTTTGAGCGTGGGTGATTTTATTCTGACCAGCAAATCGTCTTACGGTATCCGCATTCCGGTGCTGAACAAAGTGCTGATTGATACCGGCTCGGTAGAGCGTGGCGATGTGGTGGTATTCAATTATCCGGAAAATCCTGATGTGAACTACATCAAGCGGACTGTCGGCCTGCCGGGCGATTTGGTTGAATACAAAGACAAAACGCTTTATATCAACGGCCAAGCCTTGTCGCAAACCGCCGACGGCGTGGAAACCTATCCGGAAAATACGCCGGCGGGTATGCGCGATATTTCCGCCGAGCGTTTTACAGAGCGTTTGGGCGAGCGCAGCTATACTGTACTGAAAATGCCTGAGTATCCGTCTTTCCTGCCGCAGGGCGTGCGTGCTGATTTTCCGTACCGCGAAAACTGCCAATATGCCGAAGACGGCTCGGCATTCTCCTGCCGCGTGCCGGATGGTCATTATTTTATGATGGGTGATAACCGCGACAACAGCGAAGACTCGCGTTATTGGGGCTTTGTGGCCGATGAATATATTGTCGGCAAAGCGTTCCTGATTTGGTTGAATCTCGGCGATTTCAGCCGCATCGGCAGCCGTATCCGTTAAGCAGAGGACATTCAAATGAGCATCAAATCCGATAAGTGGATACGTTATATGAGCGAGCAGTACGGTATGATTGAGCCTTTCGAGCCCAATCAGGTGAAGGAGCTCAACGGCGAAAAAATCATTTCCTACGGTACATCAAGCTACGGCTACGATATCCGTTGCGCCAACGAATTCAAGATTTTCACCAATATCAACAGCACCATCGTTGATCCGAAAAACTTCGATCCGCGCAATTTTGTCAGCGTGGAAGACGATTACTGCATTATTCCGCCCAACTCTTTCGCGCTGGCGCGTACGGTGGAATATTTCCGTATCCCGCGCAACGTGCTGACCGTTTGCCTCGGCAAATCCACTTACGCGCGCTGTGGCATTATTGTGAACGTTACGCCGTTCGAGCCGGAATGGGAAGGCTATGTAACGCTGGAATTTTCCAATACTACACCGCTGCCGGCCAAAATCTATGCCGGAGAGGGTGTCGCGCAAGTGCTGTTTTTCGAGAGCGACGAAGTGTGCGAAACCTCGTATAAAGACCGCAACGGCAAATATATGGGGCAAACCGGCGTTACTCTGCCGAAAACGTAAAGAATAAAAAGCCAAGGCCGTCTGAAAAATGCAGTTTTCAGACGGCCTTTTGTTTGTCTTAAACACAAAGACGGTTCGCTCAGAGCGTTCCCTGTGAAAAGAGAAAAAAAGTTGAAGCCAACCTGATATTCAGAATGCCGAAACAACCGATGCCGTCTGAAATCAAGCCTTGCCGGTGCTGCCGAAACCGCCTTCGCCGCGCTCGCTGGCAGCAAACTCGTCCACAATTTTAAATTCCGCCTGAAGCACCGGTACAATCACCATCTGCGCAATCCGCTCCATCGGCTGAATAACAAAATCTTCTTTACCGCGGTTCCACAAAGATACTTTCAGCTCGCCCTGATAATCCGAATCAATCAAGCCCACCAAATTGCCCAGCACGATGCCGTTTTTATGACCTAAACCCGAGCGCGGCAGCAGTACGGCAGCGTAATCCGGATTGGCCAAATGCACCGCCAAGCCGGTCGGTACCAAATAAACATCGCCTGCTTTCAGCGTAACCGCTTCGTCCAAACAAGCGCGCAAGTCCAAACCGGCCGAGCCGGGCGTGGCATAAGCCGGCAGATATTCCGCCATTTTCGGATTTAAAATTTTCAGTTCCACTTCACTGCGCATTTTGCGCTCCTTTTTCAATGCAAAAGCGTGATTATACCGTTTTATTGGTGCTGTTTTGTGCCGATATGTATGCTTCGAGGCCGTCTGAAAAAGTGCACAGCCTGTTTCACATTCCCTTGAAGCTGTTTTTCAGACGGCCTTTTCAAAAAATCTGCTTGTAAAAAAACATCTGGAAATGTTATAGTGTATCAAATGTTATGTTGTAACAAATTTAAGCAGATGAAAACAAACGGAGCAAACAAATGAAAAAAATGATGACAGCAGCGGCTGTATTGGCATTGTGGGTAAGCGGACAGGCGCAGGCGCACCGCGTTTGGGTGGAGAGTGAGCATACGCACGGTGGCGAGGTTTTGGAAGCCGCTTTGGGTTACGGCGAATTTCCTGATTTGGAGCCGATTGCACAAGAACGTCTGTCTATTTTCAGCAAACCGATACAGCTGGTCGGCGCGGAAGGCAAGCAGGATATGCTGCAAAAAGGCGAGTTCAACTACCAATACCGCAGCAAAATGCCGATGAAAGAGGGCAGTTATTTGGTGTTGGCGGCATATCAGCCGACTTTCTGGTCGAAAAATGCGGCCGGTTGGAAGCGTACCGATATGATGGAAATGACCGATGCTTCTTATTGCGAGCAAACGCGGATGTACGGCAAAAACATCGTCAATGTCGGCCATGACAGCGCAGAAACAGCCGTCATTACCCGTCCGACCGGCCAGCTTCTGGAAATCGTACCGCTGGACAATCCGGCCAATATCCGTGTGGGCGAGCCGTTTAAAGTGAAAGTGCTGTACAAAGGCGAGCCTCTGCCGAACGCCACTTTGACGGCTACTTTCAAAGGCTTTGATTTGAGCGACCGCAAAAAATCGCATAAAGTAGAAGCGCAAGCGTTTTCCGATACAACAGCCGCCGACGGTACGGTAGACATTATTCCGCTGCGCCAAGGTTTCTGGAAGGCCAGCGTGGAACATAAAACGGATTATGAAGATCAAAAAGTCTGCCAAAAACAGGCTACTTACACAACGATGACATTTGAAATCGGCCATTCGCACCATTAACGCCGCAATGCTTTGCTCGGGTTTGAATCGGGCTGCCGACTGTTGATTTTCGTCCCTTGACGGGAAGCGGTTCGGTTCAAACCCGAGCGAAGCGTTTCGCCAAAAGGCCGTCTGAAAACCGGACTGTCTCAAAAAAGTTGCTGTCAACGAGTTTGGGGAAGTTCGGTTTTCAGACGGCCTTGCCTGTAAAAAAGCCCGAAGCATTTGCTTCGGGCTTGCTTTTGGGTTTGTCTGTTACGACAAATCGGATGATTCGGAATGTTAATCAACGGAATACCAGTTCGCCGTTTTCCGCTTCTACGCGGATTTCGCTGTCCGGTGCGTAGCTGCCTTCGAGCAGTTTTTTCGCCAGCGGG
>JAUNKU010000037.1 GCA_030532645.1 Neisseria sp.
GGCAGCGTCGGCGTGTTTTCCGCAGCCTGCAAGGCCGTCTGAATATCGGGATTATTAGGCTCGACGGCGGCGGCAAAACACAGATTGGGGGCGGTGTACTCGTGCGCCGGATAAAACAGCGTATCGTCAGGCAGCTCGGAAAAATTTTTCAGGCTCTGGTAAAGCTGTTCCATTGTGCCGGTGAACACGCGGCCGCAACCTGCGGAAAATAAGGTATCGCCGCAAAAAACGTGCGTTTGCCCGTTATGGCGGAACAAATAAGCAAGATGCGTATCGGTATGGCCGGGGGTATGCCAAACTTCGGCGGTACCGTCTGAAAACACTGCGTCTGCGGCCTTGCCGTGCGCCGGAAACGGCAAAATCTGCCCAGCTCCGGCATCATCGGTCCGCCCGGCAATATCGTGATTGCCGTACACGCGGCATTCGGGGAATGCCTGTTTCAGCGCGACAATGCCGGCGGTGTGGTCGCCGTGGTGGTGGGTAATCCAGATTTGCTGCAAATTCAAACGGTTTTCGCGCAGAAAATCCAGCACCGGTGCGGCTTCGCCGGGATCGATGCAGACGGCCTCTGTGCCGTTGTCCATCAGCCAGATATAGTTGTCGTTCAGCGCAGGAATCGGGGTAATCTTGACGGAGGTTTTCATAAAGTCGGGAGTGTAAAAAGCGGCCGGATACTGGTTCGGCGTTTGGAGAATAGAGGTTTCGGACAAGGCCGTCTGAAAGCACATCAGTTTTCCGCCCAAACAGCCTTTTCTGTTCGGCTGTTAAGACGAACCGTTTAGGCAAATGGAGGAGATACTCGGGTCAAGCCCGAGTATGACGGAAAATTTAAGCAGACTTCATTGAAATAAACGTTTTACGCCATAACAGCGCGTTTCCGTTCAATTTCGCTTCTCGAACTGCGCTTCATTCGCTCTTTCAGACGGCCTTGCGCCTTGTTTATTCCGCCAACAGCCAATGCTGCAAGCCGATTAAGGTTTTTGCGTCTTGGATTTCGTTGTTGCAAATCGCAGCTTTTACGGCCTCACGGCTGAGCAAAACGGTTTCGACAAATTCGTCCACATCGGGCTGCAAAGTGCTGGTCTGGCTCACGCCGTGCGCACGGTAGAGATACATTTTTTCATCACAAAAACCGGGCGCGGTATAAAACGTTGCCATCAGCTCCACGCGCTCGGCTGCATACGGGGTTTCCTCTGCCAGCTCTCGTTGCGCGCACACCGCCGGATCTTCGCCCGCGTCCAGCTTGCCGGCCGGCAGTTCCAACAGCGCCTGCCCCGTAGCATAACGCCACTGGCGTACGAAAATCACTTCGTCTTTATCCGTTACCGCCAGCACGCAGGCGGCTCCGGGATGGCGGATAACCACGCGGCTGCTTTCGTTGCCGTTGGGCAGCCGCACGGTGTCTTTGGCGATGGTAACAAACGTGCCGTTATAAACCGGCTCGCTGGCGATTTGGGTTTCGCGTAAGTCCATCATTTTTCCTTTCGTCTGGGCAGGCCGTCTGAATGCGGCCACCGGTTATTTCTCACCGCGGAACAGCTGCTTCATCATACCGTCGATTTGCGCTTCCACGCCGCCATTCTCCGCTACTTCTTTCGCGCTGCCGCGGCGGGCATAAGCCACTTGGCCGACTTGGGTTTTCACATCACTGTCGGCATCGACACGGCGTACGCGGGCAGTGGCTTTTTCAATCAGCTGGCCGTTGCGCGTCGGGCGTACGCTGACCGCCAAAACGTGGCGGCAGGCGTCGGATTTGGTAACAGTTTTGCTCTTAATACCCAGTTTTTTCAAGCTTTTATGTACGGCATCAGGCACATCGTCCATTTCAGCGGTGCGCTTCGCCATAGATGCCGGCCAGTACAGGCACACTTCTTTCAAACCGTGTACTTCCTCTTCATATTTGCGCGGCACATCCACTTTCGACGACGAACAAGCCGCCAACACCAGCGCCAATGCGCCCCAAATACTTTTCTTCATCATTTCCCTTTTCCTTTCACTTGAAAAATCACTGATACGGCAGGCCGTCTGAAAACCGCTATTTTACCCGATAAACAACTCCGGCCGCCGTACCGCCTCGCAAACCGCATCGGTCAGCCGGCTCAGCTCCTCCGGCCGGATAATAAACGGCGGCATCAGGTAAACCAGCCTGCCGAACGGCCGTATCCACACGCCGCGTTCAACAAAAAATGCCTGCATTTTAGCCATATCCACCGCGCGACGTGTTTCGACCACACCAATCGCGCCGAGTATGCGTACATCAACGGCTTCACTGCCGTTTCCGCCGTTGTCCGCTCCATCCACACCTGCGCTGCTTGTTTTCAGACGGCCTAATCCGGCGTGCAGCTGCGCTTCAATCGCAGCCACTTGCTCCTGCCATTTGCCGCGCGACAAAATGTCCAAATTAGCGACGGAAACGGCACAGGCCAACGGATTGCCCATAAAGGTCGGGCCGTGCATCAGCACACCTGCGCGGCCGTTGCATACGGTTTCGGCAATCTGCCGCGTGCAAAGCATCGCCGAGAGCGTCATCATTCCGCCGGTCAACGCTTTGCCGACACACATTATATCGGGCAAAACCGCAGCGTGTTCGCAGGCAAACATTTTGCCTGTACGGCCGAAGCCGGTTGCAATTTCATCTAAAATCAATGGAATACGGTATTCATCACACAAAACGCGCACACGGCGGAGAAACTCGGGGTGATAAATCCGCATTCCGCCTGCGCCCTGCACCACCGGCTCTAAAATCACAGCAGCAATATCGGCGGCATTGCTTTGCAAGGCCGTCTGAAAACCGGTGATGTCGGCTTCGTCAAACGCACCGTCAAAGCGGCTTTGCGGTGCAGGCGCAAAAATATGTTCGGGCAAAAATTGTGCATAAAGGCTGTGCATCGAGTTCACAGGATCGCACACGCTCATCGCGCCGAACGTATCGCCGTGATAACCGCGCTCAACGGTTAAGAACTTACTGCGCGTTTCGCCCTGAGCCGCCCAATACTGCAAGGCAATTTTCATTGCCACTTCTACCGCCACCGAGCCGGAGTCGGCCAAAAATACGCATTCCAAACCTTGCGGCGCGAGGCTCAATAATTTTTTGCACAACGAAATCGCCGGTTCGTGCGTCAGCCCGCCGAACATAACGTGCGACATTTTGTCCAACTGCGCTTTGGCTGCCGCCGTCAGCTCCGGATGGGCATAACCGTGCTGCGCCGCCCACCAAGACGACATTCCGTCCACCAGCCGCCGCCCGTCGGCCAATTCGATATACACGCCCTGCGCCCGCACTGCGGGATACACCGGCAGCGGCGCGGTGAGTGAAGTATAAGGGTGCCAGATATGGCGGCGGTCGAAATCCAAATCCATTTTGAGGCCGTCTGAAATCCAATAAAAAACCGGCTGCTTTACCGTTAAAAACCGTAAAGAAGCCGATTATAGCCTTTGCCGTGCAAATACTCTATGCCTGCGGAACTTCATTTTTCAGACGGCATCAGCCAGCCCTGTTCCAAAAACGACACCGCCTCGCTTTGCGTAACAATAAAATGATCGAGCAAACGGATGTCCACCAAATCCAAAGCCTGCTGCAAGCGGCGTGTAAACGCCCTGTCTTCGGGAGAAGCGTGCGCCGAACCGCCGGGGTGGTTGTGCGCGATAATCAGCGCCTCGGCGTGATGTTCCAAAGCCAGCTTCACCACTTCGCGGATATACACCGTATTTTCCGATACCGTACCGCGCGCCGTTTCCACCTGCTTAATCAACTGATTATTCGCATTCAGCAGCAACACCAGCGAGACCTCCACCCGTTCGTGTCCAAGCTGCAAACGCAAAAAATCCGCCACCGCCTGCGGATTGTGGAACACCGTCATCTCACGCATTTCCTCCATCAGAACACGCCGCCCGATTTCGCGCACCACCGCAAACTGAGTAAAACTCGCCTGCCCCATTCCCTTATAGCGCATCAACTCGCGCTCCGGCGCACTCATCAGCCGTCCCAAGCTGCCCATTTCGTTCAACAGATAACGCGCCAAATCCACCGCACTCATACCGCGCGTCCCCACGCGCAGCAATACCGCCAGCAATTCCGCATCGCTTAACGCCGCCGCCCCGCGCGCCAGCAGCTTCTCACGCGGCCGCTCGCCTTCCGGCCAGTCCTTGATGCTCATCTCTGCCTCCTTTTGCCCTTACGGCAATACGCAAACATTGCCTGCGGCGGCACAATTTGACAATATCAAGGCCGTCTGAAAAACAGTTTCCAAGCCCCAAAACGGTAAAACGTACAAAAGAAAAATGCCGGCAACCGGCAGATTTTATTCATTCAGCAACTGCAAGCACCGGAATTTAAAATAAAATCCCACACCCAAGCGGACTATACGCATTTTCCTGTTTTTTGATATCCAAGCAACCGCCCTGCCCTTTACCGATACAGAAAGGCCGTCTGAAAACTGCTTTCCCGAATAAGAAAGGTTTTCAGACGGCCTCTGACAATATCTCTCAACGCAGCTTCAAGCCATTTTCTGCCATCAGCGCAAGGTAAGCTTTGCGGTTAGTTTCAGCAGAAAAATCCTGCTTAACCGAACGGTAAGCATTTTCCCGATATTCTGCCAACTCTGCCTGATTTTCGAGTGCATATTCGATCTGTTTGATAAAACATTCAACACAAGGAGCCAAATCCTGCAAGGATACCGCTTCTCCGGCTGCATAACGGGCAAGCGTATCATCCGGCACAATCCAACCGTTGCGATTTTTATCGTTGATAAAATGAGCAATCTCGCCGACATCGGTAGAAACCGGCACAACACCGTATGCCATTCCCTCCAAAACCACCATCGGCAAGCCTTCCCGCCACGAAGTAATCAGCAGCAAATCAGCAGATTGGTAATAAGTATTCAGCCGTGCTTTTTCGCGGATGCTGCCGACAATATGCACATTCGGATACGGCACACTCATACCTTCAAAATCACCGATTAAATAAAACTCGGCGGGCAGCTTCCGCTCGGCAGCCTTTTTCGCAATTTCCAGAAACAATTCGGGGCGTTTCTCCGGCGAATTGCGGCCGACAAACAGAATCTTCAATTTCTCATTTTCCGGTTTCTGCGGCAAAACTGCCGGAGCATCTACTTTGTTCGGAATAATTTTAATCCGTTCAAGCAAACTTTCCGGCTTGCCGGCTTCGCGGTATTGCCGTCTGAAATCTCCCTTGGTTTTCTCGCCGAGCACTATTCGGGTATCAATACGTTCCGCAACAGGCAGACTGATACTCTCTGCCGCATTAGCATCAAAAGAAAATGCGTGAAGCAAATCAATTACTTTCACATTCGGCTTCAAATAAGGCAACATCTGATAGAAAAAACGGGAATTGCAGCCGAACACAATAGCCTGAGCCTTACGGTTAATCAATGATGCAATCCGTTTTGCATAATACGGATACACCAAACTTCGCAAAGAGCCGATATCGGTTATTTCGGTATAACGGGTAAAATCTTCCTTAAAAAAATCATCCACAGACTTAACTGTCAGCACACAATGCGTACGATAATCAGCGAAGTTTGCCAAAATATCGGCGTGCACCCGCTCCGCGCCACCTAAATGATAAGCCGGAAAGAAAAATACGATTTCTGCGTCTTCAATGCTTTTCTCCATCTGTTTCAGATATTTCTGAAACAGAAACACTTCATACAAAAAAGCAACTTTTTTGCTAGCCACATCTACTCCGTTATTTCTATGAACCCGATACCTGGAAATCAAAAAACCGCCTGAAACCGAGCCAAAAGGAATGAACCTCTTCAAAGCTACAATTCAGACGGCTCTAAAATGATGCAAACTGATTAAACGCGGCCTACCGGCTGTTCGCGACGCAACAGGGTAATCAAATCGCTCAACTGCTGCTTCATTTCGCGACGGTCGATGATTTGGTCGATTGCGCCTTTTTTCAGCAGGAATTCGGCGCGTTGGAAGCCTTCCGGCAGGGTTTCTCGCACGGTTTGTTCGATAACGCGCGGGCCGGCGAAGCCGATAAGTGCGTTCGGTTCGGCTACGACGATGTCGCCCAAGAAGGCGAAGCTGGCGGATACGCCGCCCATTGTCGGGTCGGTCAAAACCGAGATAAACGGCAGGCCTTTTTCGTTCAACAGATGCAGCGAGGCGCTGGTTTTAGTCATCTGCATCAAGGAGTTGAGGCCTTCCTGCATCCGTGCACCACCCGATGCGGCCACGCAGATAAAGCTGCAACCGT
This sequence comes from Neisseria sp., assembly GCA_030532645.1. Classification (GTDB taxonomy): domain Bacteria; phylum Pseudomonadota; class Gammaproteobacteria; order Burkholderiales; family Neisseriaceae; genus Neisseria. The sequence continues at coordinate 6,227 of JAUNKU010000037.1, forward strand.
CGGCGGCGGCACGGCGTACGCCCTGTACGAAACGTTCGCCCACTACCGAACCCATTGAGCCGCCGATAAAGCGGAATTCAAAGGCAGCAACAACAACGGGCAGGCCGTTCATTGTGCCTTTCATTACCGCCAGCGCATCGTCTTCGCCGGTGGATTTGCGCGCGGCACTCAGGCGGTCGGGATATTTTTTGCTGTCTTTAAACTTCAAAATATCGGTCGGCTTCACGCTTTCGCCGATTTCTTCGCGGCCGTTTTCGTCCAACAGCAAATCCAAACGCTCGCGTGCGCTCATTGCATTGTGATGGCTGCATTTCGGGCAGACTTTGCTGTTTTTCATCAAATCGGTGGTGTAAATCGTCGCCGAGCAGGACGGGCATTTGTGCCACAAACCTTCGGGTACGGCCGAAGCGCTTTTATCGCCGCTGCGTTTGATTTTCGGGGGGAGGATTTTGTCCAACCAGCTCATCGGGAACTCCTTAATGTTTGGCGCACCGCAAAGAGGCCGTGCGCGTGAATCCGTTTTATTTCGGCCGAAAGCCGTTTGTTTATGCTGTTTTCAGACGGCCTTTTGCCGTTTTGTTGCACAACCGCAGCGCAGCGCGGCGGTTTGTGCCTGTTTCAGGCGTATAAAACAGGCAATATAGCCAGCGGCGGCAGGCTTGGCAATAGCTATTTGCAGATTGCCGTTAAATTTTGAGTAAAAACTTTAAATTTTGCTTTTGCACCGCTTAAATAGCGCTTTCAACATCTCAGCAATCCGCAACCGCCGCTTTCAGACGGCCTACCAAACCGCCCACGGCTTGCGCTTCGCGGCCTGCGTTTTCCTCGATTTCGCGGACAATGCGGCTGCCGATAATCACCGCATCGGCCACCTGCGCCACTTTTCGCGCGCTTTCTTCATCGGTGATGCCGAAGCCGACACCAATCGGCGTATCGGTATATTGGCGCAGCTCGGCTAATTTCTCCGCCACTGCATCGGTATCCAACGCGGCCGAACCGGTTACGCCTTTGAGCGACACATAATAAACAAAGCCGCCCGACAGCTTGCCGATGGCCTGCATCCGCTCTTTGCCGGTGGTCGGCGCAACCAAGAAAATGGTATCCAAACCTTGGGCTTTCAGCGCTTCGTGCAGCGGCGCGATGGTTTCAATCGGGCTGTCCACCGTTAAAACGCCGTCCACGCCTGCTTCGGCGGCTGCCGCTGCAAATTCGGCGTAGCCCATTTTGTGTACCGGATTGAGATAGCCCATCAGCACCACCGGTGTGGTTTGATTGTTTTCGCGGAAACGGCGCACGGTTGCCAATACATCGCGCAGCGACACGCCCTGCGCCAGCGCCCGCTCGACGGCACGCTGAATGGTCGGCCCGTCGGCCATCGGGTCGGAAAACGGTACGCCCAATTCCAAAATATCCGCGCCGTTTTCCGCCATCGCGTGCATCAGCGCAAGCGTGGTTTCCAAATCCGGATCGCCCACTGTGATATAAGGAATCAGCGCTTTTTTGCCGTTCAGCGCGGCAAATGCGACGGAAATTCTGCTCATTCGGTTTTCCTCAATTCAATCGTTGTTATCTTAATTAAATCATTTATCGGCGGCAGCACCTTATGTTCAACGCACCGCCCAAATCATTTTCATCTGCCAGTTCAAATTCATTTTCATCGATACGGACAATTTCCATATCGGGCTTGCATTCCTATCTGTTGGTTTCCGCATCATTTTTCAAACGGTTTTGCAGAGAAAGCAAGCATCAAACGGCCTACATTTTACCGTAACTCAGGCAAACCGTTGCGATTACTTTTCATTACGGAAGCCGTTTTTTCAGACGGCCTTCACACTGAGGCCGTCTGAAAACCAAGCGCCGACAAAGTAAAAAACGCATCAAAGAAAACTTCCCGTACAAGCAATAATGCTGCGAAACAAAAAACGGCACAGGAAACCCTGCGCCGTTCAAACATCGGCTTACTCAGTTTTTCAGCGACTGCACCGGCGCAGGAATCCGCCCGCCGCGATTGACAAACACTTCGCACGAACCTTCCTTCACCGGCATAATCGGCGCGTAGCCCAGCAAGCCGCCGAATTCCACGCTGTCGCCCACGTCTTTGCCGGTAACGGGGATAATCCGCACGGCGGTGGTTTTGCCGTTAATCATACCGATGGCGGCTTCGTCTGCGATGATGCCGGAAATCGTGGCGGCACTGGTGTGGCCGGGCACGGCAATCATATCCAAGCCCACGGAACACACCGCCGTCATCGCTTCCAATTTGTCTAACGTCAGCACGCCTGCTTCGGCGGCGGCAATCATGCCTTCGTCTTCCGACACTGGGATAAACGCACCGCTCAAACCGCCCACCGCGCTGCTGGCCATCATGCCGCCTTTTTTCACCGCATCGTTCAGCAGCGCCAGCGCGGCGGTTGTGCCGTGCGTGCCGCACACGCTCAAACCCATCGCTTCCAAAATCCGCGCCACGCTGTCGCCAATCGCGGGCGTGGGCGCGAGCGACAAGTCTAAAATGCCAAACGGAATGTTCAGGCGGCGTGCCGCTTCCTGCCCAATCAATTCGCCCACGCGCGTGATTTTAAACGCGGTTTTTTTCACGATTTCGGCGATTTCGGTTAAATCTTCCACATCGCGCCCCGCCAAGGCTGCCTGAACCACGCCCGGGCCGGACACGCCCACGTTCAACATCACGTCACCCTCGCCCGCGCCGTGGAACGCGCCCGCCATAAACGGGTTGTCGTTCACGGCGTTGCAGAACACCACGATTTTGGCGCAGCCGAAGCCTTCGGGGGTGGCGGCGGCGGTGCGTTTCAGGGTTTCACCCATCAGCTTGACCGCGTCCATATTGATGCCGGCGCGGGTGCTGCCGATGTTCACCGAAGCGCACACGATGTCGGTGGTTGCCATCGCTTCGGGCAGCGAGTCAATCAGCACGCGGCCGGACGGGGTCAGCCCCTTTTGCGCCAGCGTGGAAAAGCCGCCGATAAACGATACGCCGATGGCTTTGGCGGCTTTGTCCAGTGTTTGCGCGATGGAAACGTAGTCGCGCGCGCCGGTGGCGGCGGCGATTTGGGCGATGGGCGTTACCGAAATGCGCTGGTTCACAATTGGCACGCCGTATTTGGCGGACAAATCTTGCGCGGTGGCAACGAGGTTTGCACCGGTTGTGGTGATTTTGTCGTAGATTTTTTGGTTTAAAACCTTGATGTCACTGCTGATGCAGTCGTGCAGGTCGATGCCGATGGTGAGCGTGCGCACGTCAAAGTTTTGGTCGGCCACCATTTTGACGGTTTCCAGAATTTCCTTAGATTGGATACTCATTTTTCAGACGGCCTCATTAAATGCGGTGCATCGCGTTAAACAGCTCTTCGTCCTGCATACGGATGTCGAGCGCCAGCTTTTTGCCCTCTTCGGCAAACAAATCCAGCATCTCGCTGCGTGCTTTGCTGCATTTTGCCGTATCCACCAAAATAATCATCGTAAAGTAGTCGTCCATCAACTGCTGGCTGATGTTGAGAATGTTCAAACCGTTTTCTGCCAGAATTTTGGAAACGTCGTACACAATGCCGACACGGTCTTTGCCGATAACGGTAATCACGCTTTTTGCGCTCATTATTTTATCCTTTTGATTGAAACAGTATCTCTGAAACGGCGGCCCGTTCAGGCCGTCTGAAAAACGGCCTTTCCCAAGCGGAATAAGGCTTTGCAGCCCGATACAGACGCCGCCGTAAAAAGGTTTACACTTTAACGCTTTCGCCTTCTCCGTGCAACTGCCAAGGCTGCGGAAAGCCGTCTGTAAAAATGTACACTTTTTACAAATTGTGAACAATTTTACAAAATTTAATAAATTCCCCTAGACAAGCGGAAACGAATACTGATAGACTGCGCCTTAACAAATCACAACAAATCTTGCCGAACGCAGGACATTTTTCTCTACTTAATATAGAAAGGTTCAAAAAATGAGCGACCTGAACACCCTGTTCCAAAAAATCAAACAACGCGATCCGAATCAAGTTGTTTTCCATCAGGCAGTAGAAGAAGTTTTCGGCAGCCTGCAACCTTTCTTGGCAAAAAATCCGAAATACACCCAACACGGCCTGTTGGAGCGCATCGTTGAACCTGAGCGCGTGATTATGTTCCGCGTATCTTGGGTGGACGACCAAGGCCAAGTTCAAGTAAACCGCGGCTACCGCGTGCAAATGAACTCCGCCATCGGCCCGTACAAAGGCGGCTTGCGCTTCCATCCGACCGTAGATTTGGGCGTATTGAAATTCCTGGCATTCGAACAAGTATTCAAAAACGCGCTGACCACGCTGCCGATGGGCGGCGGCAAAGGCGGCTCCGACTTCGATCCGAAAGGCAAATCAGACGGCGAAGTAATGCGTTTCTGCCAAGCCTTTATGACCGAATTGTCGCGCCACATCGGTGCCGATTTGGACGTACCGGCCGGCGACATCGGCGTGGGCGGTCGCGAAATCGGCTTCCTGTACGGCCAATACAAACGCGTCCGCAACGAATTTGCTTCCGTGCTGACCGGCAAAGGCCTGACCTACGGCGGCAGCCTGATCCGTCCGGAAGCCACCGGCTACGGTACGGTTTACTTCGCCGACAGTATGCTGAAAACCAAAGGCAACAGTATGGCTGCGAAAAAAGTGCTGATTTCCGGCTCGGGCAACGTAGCGCAATATGCTGCTGAAAAATCTATCCAACTGGGCGCAAAAGTACTGACCGTTTCCGATTCCGGCGGTTTTGTAAAATTTGCCGACAGCGGTATGACCGAAGCCCAACTGGCCGCTTTGATCGAATTGAAAGAAGTACGCCGCGAACGCTTGTCTGTGTACGCACAAGAACAAGGTTTGGAATACTTCGCCGGCCAAAAACCTTGGGGCGTGCCGTGCGACGTGGCTCTGCCTTGCGCCACCCAAAACGAATTGGACGAAAACGATGCGAAAACCCTGTTGGCCAACGGCTGTTTCTGCGTGGCCGAAGGTGCGAATATGCCTTCAACCTTGGGCGCAGTCGAAGCCTTTGTTAATGCCAAAATCCTGTACGCACCGGGCAAAGCGTCCAATGCCGGCGGCGTAGCCACTTCCGGTTTGGAAATGAGCCAAAACGCCATCCGCCTGTCTTGGAGCAGCGAAGAAGTTGACCGCCGCTTGTTCGACATTATGGCCAACATCCACGAAAACTGTGTGGAAAACGGCACGGAAAACGGCTTTACCAACTATGTAAACGGCGCCAATATCGCCGGCTTCAAGAAAGTGGCCGAAGCAATGCTGGCACAAGGCGTGGTGTAAACCGCATTCTCCCTTTGATTTGATTGAGTTCGAATTTGGCCGTCTGTTTTCAGACGGCCTTTTTTTTCATTACAAACAGTCGCTGCAACTGCAAGGCCGTATGAAAACAGAGCATCGCGGCGTTTCTGCGTAGCAAAAACAGAGATCAGCGAAGTTTCTGCACAGCAAAAACAGAGCATCAGCGAAGTTTCTGCACAGCAAAAATAAAATACAGCAATACTTTTATTCAGCCCAAACCATTCAACTGAAAACTTTTCCCATTCCAAACAAAAACGGAGCGCTGTTCCCCAACAACACTCCGCATCATTTTTAACCGCTCTCAAATCCTACTTTCAGACGGCCTCAATTTCCCCCAAAATCATCGCACCAAGCGCCTGCCAGCAACATTCCGCAATTCCCTGCCATACAACCGCCACCATAAAACCGTCTGCCGTAACCGTTGTCTGGCCGTAAAAACCGCCATCGGCACGCAAACCGAGCAACGCCCCCTGCCCGTCAAACGCATAACCGACCTTCCGCATATCCGCCGGGAAATCGCCGTTACACGCCTTCAACAAAGCCTCTTTGCAACACCACAAACGGTAAAAATCCGATGCCTGCCAACCGCGTTTTTGCAAATAATCATATTCCGATTCATCAGCCACCCATTCAGCCAAAGCCGCAAAATCACGCTGCCGGATTTGCTCCAAATCCACTCCGCAACGAATGCCGCCCTCAGCAGCCAATACCGCCGCACGGCCGTTACTGTGCGACAAAGAACGCACCGCCTCCCCTGCCCGATATTTCAATACCCGGCTGACCCGCCAATCCGTACGCCCG
>JAUNKU010000038.1:0-1223 GCA_030532645.1 Neisseria sp.
AAAACGGAGACAGAGATGGACGCGGTAAGTGTAAGCGCTTTAGGGGCGGTGGTTGCCCTGACGGTGGCGATTGTGTTGATTTTACGCAAAGTGCCGCCGGTGTACGGAATGATGGCCGGTGCGTTAATCGGCGGTTTGGTCGGCGGTGCGGATTTGGTGCAGACGGTAACGCTGATGATTGACGGCGCAAAGGGCATTACCACGGCGGTGATGCGGATTCTGGCGGCAGGCGTATTGGCCGGTGTGCTGATTGAATCGGGCGCGGCTACGGTGATTGCCGAAACGATTGTGAAAAAATTGGGGGAAACCCGCGCGCTGCTGGCTTTGGCAGTGGCAACAATGATTCTGACGGCAGTTGGCGTGTTTGTCGATGTGGCGGTGATTACCGTTGCACCGATTGCGCTGGCTTTGGCCAACCGCGTCGGTTTGTCGAAGGCGGCCATTCTGCTGGCGATGATCGGCGGCGGCAAGGCAGGCAATCTGATGTCGCCGAACCCGAATGCGATTGCGGCTTCGGATACTTTCCAAGTACCGCTGACTTCGGTAATGGCGGCCGGTATCGTGCCGGCGGCGTTCGGCCTGACGATTACTTATTTTTTGGCCAAGCATTTGAAAAACAAAGGCAGTTTTGTATCACAAGAGGAGGTGCAGACGCACGACGGCGGCAATCTGCCGACTTTCTTGGCGGCGGTTTCCGCGCCTTTGGTGGCGATTGTGTTGTTGTCGCTGCGCCCTTTGGCCGATATTAAAATCGATCCGCTGCTGGCCTTGCCCGCAGGCGGTTTGGCAGGTGCACTGCTGATGGGCAAAATCCGCAAAGTAAACGATTATGCCGTGAGCGGTTTGTCGAAAATGGCTGGCGTGGCCGTGATGCTGCTGGGTACGGGTGCATTGGCCGGTATTATTGCTAAATCGGGTTTGAAAGATGTGCTGATTGACGGCCTGACCGCTTCCGGCCTGCCGTCTTATGTACTCGCGCCGGTGTCGGGTGCACTGATGTCGCTGGCAACGGCTTCGACGACGGCCGGTACGGCGGTAGCTTCCAATGTGTTCAGCGGCACATTGCTGGAATTGGGTGTCAGCGCACTGGCAGGCGCGGCAATGATTCACGCAGGCGCAACCGTGTTCGACCATATGCCGCACGGCTCGTTCTTCCACGCCACCGGCGGCAGCGTGAATATGAACATCAAAGAACGCTTGAAACTGATTCCGTATGAAAGCGC
>JAUNKU010000038.1:1323-12231 GCA_030532645.1 Neisseria sp.
TTTGTGCGGCGAACGCGGCGCATCGGCGGTGTTCGGGCCGCAAAAAGGCGCAACGCCCGAAATGGTGGCCGAATTGGACAACTGCCTGCGCCGTTTTGCCGAAGTCGTCAAGCGCGACTGCGGCGCGGATATTGCAAACGAGGCAGGCGCGGGCGCGGCCGGCGGAATGGGCGGCGGTTTGCTGGTGCTGCCTCGGGTGCAGCTGAAAGCAGGCGTGCAGATTGTGATTGATTATGTCGGTTTGGAGGCCGCCGTGTGCGATGCCGACTGGGTGATTACCGGCGAAGGCCGGATGGACGCGCAAAGCGTGCGCGGCAAAACGCCGGTCGGCGTGGCGCGTGTCGCCAAGCGGTACGGCAAACCGGTTATCGCTTTGGCAGGCGGCCTGCGCGAGGATTACACAGAAGTTTATGCCCACGGCATTGATGCCGTTTTCCCGATTGTCCGCCAACTCGGCAGCTTGGAAGATGTTTTGGCAGAGGCCGAAGCGAACTTGGTTTCCGCAGGGCATAATCTGGCGAGAATGATTGCTCTGAAAGGCTGAGCGTTGCAATAAAAAGGCCGTCTGAAAAACATTGCATTTTTCAGACGGCCTTTTATTTCAAACTGCGCCGGATTTATTTCCAGTAGCGCCACCAAGGGGCATTTTGGCTTTCCCAAGATTTGTTGAGATACGGGCTGTTCGGGAAGTTGTGCGCCAGAATGCGCTGGGTATCTTCCGCCAGTTTGGTATGGTTCAGCTTTTGATAGGAATAAATCATCAAAGCCAAAGATTCTTCGACAAAACGGGTGTTTTGGAAGTTTTGCACGATGCGTTGGGCGCGGTTGGCAGCGGCCAGATAGGCGCCGCGTTGGGCGTAATAACGGGCAACGGCCATTTCGTTACCGGCCAGCGCGTCCACCAGCTTGGTCATCCGCTCGGTAGCATCGGCGGCATAACGGCTGTTCGGAAACTGCTTAGTCAGTTGGTAAAACGCGCGGTAGGCTTCGCGGTTGGCTTTCGGATCGCGCTCCGACCAGTCTTGCGAAGCCAGTTTGTTCAAGAAAGACTGGTCTTCGTTAAACAACACCAAGCCTTTCAGATACAGCGCATAGTCCATATTCGGATTTTGCGGATGCAGGCGTTGGAAACGCTCGATGGCGGCCAGCGCTTTTTCTTTCTGCTCGTCTTTGTAATAGGCGTAGGCGGTGTCCAGCTGCGACTGCTGGGCATAGCGGCCTTGCGGGAAACGCGATTCCAAGAGTTCATATAACTTGATTGCTCGCGTATAATTGTTGCTGTTTAACTCGTCTTGCGCTTCCGCATAGAGTTTTTCTACCGGCCAATCCTGCGTGATTTGGGCGTCTTTATCCACCGAACCTGTGCTGGCGCAGCCGTTCAATACGGCACCCAAAGCTAAAACCAAAAGAATTTTTTTCATGAGCGATTCCCTAGAAAATTTTGCCGATTATAACGATGATTTCGAGTTTTCGGCAGTCCCTGAGTCAGAAAATACGCAAACTTGTCTGAATTTAACCGTTCCCGTTGATTTTGCCGGCCTGCGTTTGGACGCTGCGCTGGCGAAATTGCTGCCCGATTATTCGCGCAGCCGCCTGAGTGATTGGATTAAAGACGGCAAGGTGAAAGTAAACGGCAAGGAAGCCAAGCCGAAAGAAAAAATGATCGGCGGCGAAGTGCTGGAAGTGGAAATCCAAGAGAGCAACGAGAATCTGGCGTTTACGCCCGAGCCGATGGATTTGGATATTCTTTACGAAGATGACAGCGTGATCGTGCTGAACAAACCGGCCGGTTTGGTGGTGCATCCGGCGGCCGGTAATTGGAGCGGTACGTTGCTCAACGGCCTGCTGGCGCACTGCCCCGAGCTGGCCAATGTGCCGCGTGCCGGTATCGTGCACCGTTTGGACAAAGACACCAGCGGTTTGATGGTGGTGGCGAAAACCCTGCCTGCGCAAAACCATTTGGTGCAGCAGTTGCAGGCGCGTACCGTGAAGCGGATTTACCGCGCCGTAGCCAACGGCATTGTGCCGTTCGACGGCAAAATCGACACCTTAATCGGCCGCGATCCGCACAACCGCCTGAAAATGGCCGTTGTCAAATTCGGCGGCAAACCGGCGGTAACGCATCTTAAAGTGTTGGAACGCTACCGCGACCACAGCTATATCGAGTGCGCTTTGGAAACCGGCCGCACGCACCAAATCCGCGTGCATACGCGCGAGGCAAACCATCCGCTGGCAGGCGATCCGGTGTACGGCAATCCGCGCCATCCGATGTCTGATTCGGTGAAAGAAGTGGTGAAAAAACTCGGCCGCCAAGCGTTGCACGCCTACCGTTTGAGCTTTATCCACCCGAAAACCGGCGAAGAAATGAGCTTTGAAGCGCCGCTGCCGGAGGATATTTACCATTTGTTGTCGGTGCTGCGTTTGGAAAGCGGAATGGATTCCTCGCTCAGCCACGAAGAAGAATGGCAGGACAAATTCGCCCAAGACGATGAAGACGATTGGAACGAAGACGATTACGATGTCGAAATTATTTATGTGAAAGAATAATTTCCGCATCAAGGCCGTCTGAAAAATGCCTTAAATAAAAAACAGAAAAATGAAAACCTTAGACCAACTTTTTCAAATCAACAACGGCGCATCTGAAGAAAGCCCGTTTCTGCACGCCGACTGGCCTGCACCGCCGAACGTGAAAACCTTAATCACCACGCGCAACGGCGGCGTGAGCGGCAAGCCGTGGAACGAAGCAGAAGGCAGCAAACGCGCGCATTTCCGGCAATATCCGTTCAGCTGGCTGAATGTCGGCGCACACGTTGGCGACGATGCGGCCGCCGTTGCAGAAAACCGCGCCCGAGTAGAAGCCGCAACCGGCCTGCCGCTGGGTTATCTCAATCAAGTGCACGGAGTAACTGTGGTTGATGCAGCCGACAGTGTGGCCGAACCTTTGGAAGCCGATGCCAGCGTGAATTCAGACGGACGCGCCGCCTGCGCCGTGATGACTGCCGACTGCCTGCCCGTCTTGTTTTGCGACCGCGCAGGAAGCGTTGTTGCCGCCGCCCACGCAGGTTGGCGCAGCCTTGCCGGCGGCGTGCTGCAAAATACCGTTGCCGCAATGAAGGTCAGCCCTTTGGAAATAATGGCCTATCTCGGCCCGGCCATCGGCCCCGATTCTTTTGAAGTCGGTGAAGATGTCAAACAAGCCTTCTGTGCGGCCGATCCTGATGCCGAAGCCGCTTTCGAGCCGCTGCCGCCGCAAGACGGGCAGGCCAAATACCTTGCCGACATTTACCGCCTCGCCCGCCGTATCCTGCACCGCGAAGGCATTACCCAAATCTACGGTGGCGGCCGCTGCACGCTGTTGGAATGGGAAACCTTTTTCTCCTACCGCCGCGACGGGCAGACGGGGCGGATGGTGTCTGCCGTTTGGTTGGAGAAATAAAGCATTTTGAGTTTTGAAGTGAACGAAAGGCCGTCTGAAAAACGCTTATGGTTTTCAGACGGCCTTTTTATGTCGGTTCAGCTGTTTGGGCGGGCAGTTACCGTAAAGAAAGCCGCCTGAGCAGGCGGCCGGTATGCGTTATCAGCGCGGGGTTTGTTCGCAGACAAAACTGTAGATGACTTCTAAAATCATATTACTGCATACGGTATTTTGAAATCAGCTTGGTTTTGGTGCGCAGTGATTGGGCGATGCAGCGCGTGGTTACCAGCTGCGCTTCGCTGCTGTCCAGATGATGGCGGCCTTTTTCGCTGCACTGCTCGTGCATTGCTTCCAGCCAAACGTCTAAATCATCAACAGGCGCATCGGGATCCATTGCCTCCAAAGCCTTGTCGAAGGCTTCTTGTGCTTTGGCCAAATCGCGTTCGGCATCATATTCTTCTTTGGCGCGCGCTTTGGGCAGCCATTCTTTTTCCAAAGCCTGCAACTCGGGAATGCGGCCGTTATTCCATTCGCTCAAACAGTTCAAGCGGACGGTTTCCTGCTCTGCAAAGCCGCCTTTTGTTCCGGCTTCCTGCTGTTTGCAATAGCTGTCTTTGCGGCGGTTCCAAGCAATTTGGTCTTTTTTCAGATGGTCGCGCACGGTAGGGTTTAAATCCGTCCACACGCGTGAGAGGCGTTTGTCGGCGTCTTGGAAGCGTTCTTGTGCCTGAAAGAGCCGTGTTTCGGTTTCAATATCCAACGCAGGCGGCTGCTCGGATACGGGGTCGCTTTCCTCAGTTGGAGCCGTTTCGTATGAAGCCGGCTCGTCTGATGTTGCGGAAGAATGTTCTGCACCGCTTTCTGCAACAGCACCTTTGGCCGGCCCGCCTGCAGTTACATACTCCAGATTTGGTTTGGAATACAGCAGATTGATGCCGATAACGACGGCAGTCAGAATCAGTGCGGCAGCGGTAACAACGCTGATGATGACGGTTTTGGTGTTGTCTGCCGGCGGTGTTGTCTGTACCGGTGCGGCAACTGAAACAGGAACGGAGCGCGGTGCGTAACGCTCGTCCAGCATTTTTTTCTTTTCGGCAAATTCCGCGTCGGTCAGCAGGCCGGAATGTTTCAGGCGGATAAGTTGTTCCAATTGCTGCGTATAGCTGTCTTGGGAGAAATCGTTTGGCATTTTATGCACCAAGATTAAAAAAAAAACAGATTGTAAGCTCGGGTGTGTAACGGTGCAAGCAAGGAGGGCGGTTGGCAGCGGTTTGCCGGACAGGCCGTCTGAAAACGGGGAATGCGGGCTTTCAGACGGCCTTTTTAACGGTTTCTGTTTTCGAAGCAATGCTGTTTATTAATATCGCCATCATCATTTTCTCAGGCCGTTTTTTCCGCTATGTTTCTGTTTGTTTGACTGAAAACGGAGGCGGCGTATGAAGATGCGTTATCCGGCGGCTTGGGCGGCGGGTGCGGCTTTGTCGTTTGCGCTGCCGCAAGTGCCTGCGTGGCCTTGGTGGGCGGCGGCGTTGTTTTTGGTTTCGGCGTGTGTTCGGAAACGGCACGAGGCGCTGATTTCGCTGTGTTTTCTGTTCGGTTCGCTGTATGCGGTATGGCGGACGGAAGCAGCTTTGCAGCGGCAATGGCCGTTGGCGGCGGCGGTGGAAGCACGCGATTATACGGTACGCGTGGTCGGGTTGCCGCAGCAGGAAGCGCGGCGGACGGCATTTGCGGCGGAGCTTCGGTCGGCGGACGGCAGGGTGTATCGGGCGCGTTTGTCGGATTACCAGATGCGCGCTTGGCCGCCGGGCAGCGTGTGGCAGACGACGGCGCGTTTGCGGCCGCCGGTGGGTGAGCGGAATCTGCGCGGTTTCAGCCGCGAGGCACAGGCGTTGGCGCAAGGCATTGATGCTTTGGGTACGGTGGGCAAAAGCAGGCGGGCTGTGATGCCGTCTGAAAAGAGTTCTGATTTTGCGCTTGCCCGATTTTCAGACGGCCTGCTGAAAGCGCGGTTTGCTGTCGGCCAAAGCTGGCGGCGGCTGGAAGGGCGCGGTGCGGACGACGGCACAGCGCTGATGCGTGCGCTGAGTATCGGCGAGCAGACGGCATTGGAAAGCCGTTTGTGGCAGGCGTTCCGTCCTTTGGGGCTGAACCATCTGGTCAGTATTTCGGGGCTGCACATCAGTTTGATAGCTTTATTGGCGGCAGGTTTGGCGAAAGTGTTGCTGCAACGGCTGCCGTTTACGCCGAAACGGCCGCGTGTGTGGCTGTTGGCGGCCGGTGTGTCGGCGGCGGTGTTTTATGCCGCGATGGCCGGATTTTCCGTACCGACTGTCCGCGCGGTTTTGATGACGGCGGTGCTGGCTGCGGCTTGGGCGGCAGGCGGACGGGTTTCGGCGTGGCAGGCTTGGATTTGGGCTTTGTGCGGCGTGCTGCTGCTTGATCCGGCAGCCGTGTTGGCCGCCGGCACGTGGCTGTCGTTCGGTTTGGTAGCGGTGTTGTTGTGGATGGTGTCTTGGCGTTTGGAGGAAGACGGCGGCTGGCGCTTGGCTGTGCGAGGACAATGGGCGGCGACTTGGGCAACTTTTCTCGGCGCAGGTTTTCTGTTTGCCGCTCTGCCTGTTGCCAGCCCGTTGGCGAATGCTTGGGCAGTGCCGTGGTTTTCTTGGGTACTTGTGCCGCTGGCTTTGGCCGGTTCGCTGCTGCCGTTTGAAGCGGTGCAGTATGCCGGCGCGTTTTTGGGCGAATACACGCTGCGTTTTATGCTTTGGCAGGCACAGTTTGCGCCGGAGTGGAGCGTTGCCGCCGCGCCGCGCGCCCTGCTGGTTTTGGCTGTTCCGGCCTTGCTGATTGCCTTGCTGCCGCGCGGTTTCGGTTTGAAACCTTGGGCGTTTCTGCTGCTTGGCGGTTTCTTTTTCTACCGCGAACCGCCGCCGGAACAAAATGCCGTACGCGCAGAAATAATTGATGTGGGGCAGGGCTTGGCCGTATTTTTTCAGACGGCCTTGAAAAGCCTGCTGTTCGATACGGGAACGTTGTCCGCCGCGCATACGCAAACCGTGCCGCTGCTGCGCTCACGCGGCGTACGCCGCTTGGATGCGCTGGTGTTGTCGCATCACGATGCCGACCACGACGGCGGCGCAGCCTTGATTGAAGAAACGTTCAGGCCGTCTGAAAAATGGGCGGGGCAAGCTGAATTTTATCGCGGCGCGGCCGCTTGCCGCGAAGCGCATTCGTGGACGTGGGACGGCGTGTCGTTTGAATTTCTGAGCGTGCCGGAGCAGGGCGGCGACAACGACCGAAGTTGCGTGTTGCGCGTATTGGCAGGCGGAAAAGCCTTGATGGTAACCGGCGATTTGGGCGAAACCGGAGAAGCCGCCTTAATCGAACGCTACGGCGCAGCCTTGCAAAGCCGTTTGCTGGTACTCGGCCATCACGGCAGCAGCGGCTCGTCGTCCGGCGCATTTCTGCACGCCGTGCAGCCTGATTACGGCATTGCGTCCAGCGGTTTTTCTAACGCTTTTTCCCATCCGACCGCTGTCGTTCAGCAGCGTTTGCAGGCGCACGGCATCCGCCTGCTGCGGACGGACAGGCAGGGCGCATTGCGTTTTGAATGGGGAGCAGAGCCGCGCTCTGATAACAAAATAACGCCGCAATTCCTGCCGCGCGCGTGGTGGCAGAAAAAGCCGATGGCGGAAACGGGCGGTTGAGGCCGTCTGAAAAACAGCGGTTGTTTGGCTGGCGGTTCGTTATTGGAAAAACAGGCGGCCATTTTTGCTCCACGCTTCTGCATCAGAGGAGCGATAAATTCATTTCTTTCAGAAAGGCAAACGGTAAAACGCAAGCCCCGAATACTCCGTTGTTCTCGATTTGAAGGCCCTGCTTTTTTACTGCTGCTTCCAACACGGTAAGCGCTGTTTTTCAGACGGCCTTTTGCCGGTTTTCCTCGCCCGAGTCTGCCGTCTGCACCTGAAATACGCTATAATTCCACGATTTGCCTGATTGATAGGCGCTAATGAAAAATCTTTTAAGGAACAAGCGAATGAACGAGGCGCGTGAACGCGAAAGTATGCAGTACGACGTGCTGGTGGTCGGTGCAGGGCCGGCCGGTTTGAGCGCGGCGGTGCGCGTGAAGCAGCTGGCCGGACAGGCCGGGCGCGACATCAGCGTGTGTGTGGTGGAAAAAGGTTCGGAAGTCGGGGCGCACAGCTTGGCCGGTGCGGTATTGGATACCAAAGCGTTGGGCGAACTGTTTCCGGAATGGCGCACGATGGGCGTGCCGCTTGATGCGGCGGTGTCGGAAGACAAAGTGCTGTTTCTGACCGAGCAGAAGGCTTACAAACTGCCTACGCCGCCGAGTTTCCAAAACCACGGCAACCACATTATCAGCCTCGGTTTGTTTACGCGCTGGTTGGCCGAGCAGGCGGAAAGCTTGGGCGTGGAAATCTATCCGGGCTTTGCGGCTTCGGAAGTGCTTTACCACGCGGACGGTACGGTGAAAGGCATTGCCACGGGCGATATGGGCGTGGGCAAAGACGGCCTGCCGACCGAAATGTTCCAAGCCGGTATGGAGCTGCACGCGCAGCAAACCGTGTTTGCTGAGGGCTGCCGCGGTTCGCTGACTAAGGAAATTATCCGCGAATTTGCTTTGGATAACGACAGCCAGCCGCAAACCTACGGCCTCGGCATCAAGGAAATCTGGGAAGTCTCGCCCGAGCAGTCGCGCCCCGGTTTGGTGGTGCACAGCACCGGCTGGCCGCTGGATATGCAGACTTACGGCGGCTCGTTCCTTTATCATTTAAATGATAATAAAGTGGCGGTCGGCTTTGTTGTCGGCTTGGATTACCGCAATCCTTATTTGTCGCCGTTTGAAGAATTCCAGCGCTTCAAAACCCACCCCGATATCCGCGAAACCTTCAAAAACGGCCGCCGCATTGCTTACGGTGCGCGCGCATTGAGCGAGGGCGGTTTGCAGAGCCTGCCGAAACTGTCGTTCGGCGGCGGCGTGCTGGCAGGCGATGCCGCAGGCTTTTTGAATGTACCGCGCATCAAAGGCATTCATACAGCAATGAAATCGGGCATTCTGGCCGCCGAAGCAGTGTTCAAAGTGCTGGACGAGAGCGGCAGCGTGCCGGAAAGCGGCAAAGAAGCCGCCGCTTTGGACGGTTTGTTCCGCGAGAGCTGGCTGTACCGCGAGCTGCACGAAGTACGCAATATCCGTCCTTCGTTCAAATGGGGGCTGCTGCCTGCGTTTGCCTATACCGCGTTGGAACAATATGTTTTCAAAGGCCGCACGCCGTGGACGTTTGCCCATCACGGCAATGATTACCGCCGTCTGAAAAAAGCCGCTGCTTCCGCCAAAATCAACTATCCGAAGCCCGACGGCGTGCTGACTTTCGACCGCCTGAGCAGCGTGTTTCTTGCCAACGTCAGCCACGAAGAAAACCAACCTTCGCATTTGAAACTGCGTAATCCGCAAGTGATGATGACGGTCAACCACGCCGAATACGCCTCGCCGGAAACGCGCTATTGCCCGGCCGGCGTGTACGAAATCGTAGAAGAGGGCGGCAAACCGCAGCTGCAAATCAACTCGGCCAATTGCCTGCACTGCAAAACCTGCGACATCAAAGACCCGACGCAAAACATTACTTGGATTTGCCCCGAAGGCAGCGGCGGGCCGAATTACAGCGCGATGTAAACCGTTTTCAGACGGCCTTGGCGGGTGGAACGGCTTTGCCGAGGCCGTCTGAAAAAATGTTAAATGCAACACTTCCGGCACAGCGCGGAACGTAAAAACACGCCAAGTTTATCGGAAGCCGAACGCTGAAAACGCCTGAAAAGCCAAATCTTTGCGGTTTTCAGACGGCCTTTACAATCCGTTTCAATCGGCCTGGCCGCTTGCCCGCGCAACAGGGCTTGCGCTAATTTCCGTTCCGCAACGGCAGCGCAGGCGGCTGCCGGATTTATTTTTTCAGACGGCCTGCCCGTCTGCTTTTTCCGAAAAGGAGAACCAAATGACTTTCAATCTGAAACACACACTGGCCGTTTTCGCTTTGGGCGCAGCCGTATCCGGCATAGCCAATGCCGGCGCGATTGATGCGTTGAAAAAGTTCAACCAAGATGCAGACGGTTTGAGCGGCAGCTTCACGCAAACGGTGAAAAACAAGAAGAAAACGCGTACCTCCGGCGGCAGCTTCCAAATCCTGCGCCCCGGCCTGTTCAAATGGGAATACAGCAAGCCCTATAAGCAAACCATCGTGGGCGACGGCCAAAACATCTGGCTGTACGATGTGGATTTGAAACAGGTTACCAAAACCAATCAAAGCAAAGCCATCAGCGGCAGTCCGGCGGCGATTTTGTCGGATAAAAATGCGCTGGAAACCAGCTATTCTCTGAGCGAAGACGGCAGCGCCAACGGCATTGATTATGTGTTGGCTAAGCCGAAAAAAGGCAATGCGGGCTATCAGTTTATCCGCATCGGCTTTAAGGGCGACGATTTGGCGGCGATGGAGCTGAAAGACGGCGTGGGCAACCAAACCAGCATTACGTTTAGCAATCTGAACACCAAACCGAACCTGTCGCGCGGCGCATTCAAATTCAGCGCACCGAAAGGCGTAAAAGTATTGAGCCAATAAGGCAGGGCATCGAAAACCGCCGCTTGTTTGCAAAGACAAGCGGCGGTTTCTGCATCAGGCCGTCTGAAAAAAGCGCAAAATAAATTTGCTTAGGAAACAAATTCTTGTTTGTTGATTGGTTAGATTTCTGTATGATTGTGTAAGAAACCGTCAAGTTGTGCGTCTAATCCGGAAAGCAAAACGAAACAAGGATAATGCGATGAACCTTTCTTCCCTCGTCCGCCGTTTTTCAGACGGCCTCGGCAAAGATATTTCCCTGCTCGGCCTGCGTTTGTTTGCGGCCTATGAATTTTGGGAAGCCGGTATGGAAAAGTGGAAAGGCGAAAATTGGTTTGCCGATATCCAAGACAGCTTTCCTGCACCGTTCAACCTGCTGCCTGCCGATGTGAATTGGGCGGCGGCGATGGGTGCGGAGCTGCTGTTTCCCGTCTTGCTGGTGTTCGGCCTGTTCGGTCGCGCGGCCGCACTTTCGCTGATGGTGCTGACCGCAGTGGCTTGGGCGGCGGTGCATCAGGGCAACGGCTACAATGTCTGCGACAACGGCTATAAAATGGCGCTGATTTATCTGATTGCGCTGTTGCCTCTGCTGTTGCAGGGAATGGGACGGATTTCTCTGGATGCTTTCTTCTTCAAACGCAAAGCCGATAAAGCAGGCGTTTGATTTTTCTAAACTAAGTTCAGGAGTATGAGCGATGAAAAAAACTTCTTCTTTGATTGCTTTGGCCGGTGCATTGGCATTGGCAGGTTGTAACGCAATGGGCGACACTGCACCGAAAGCCAGTGTAGAAAAAGCGGCCGAAGGCAAATGCGGTGCGAAAGCAGGCGAAGCGAAATGCGGCGCACACAAAGCCGGTGAAG
>JAUNKU010000039.1:0-7432 GCA_030532645.1 Neisseria sp.
AGCACGTAACCGAGTATTACGCGCCGAAAAACTTCAACTTCTGGTATTTCTTCGGTTCTTTGGCAATGTTGGTGCTGGTGATTCAAATCGTCAGCGGCATCTTCCTGACCATGAACTTCAAACCGGACGGCAATCTGAACAGCTACAATCTGCCGGCGGCCTTTACCGCAGTCGAATACATTATGCGCGACGTGTCGGGCGGCTGGATTATCCGCTATATGCACTCGACCGGCGCTTCGATGTTCTTCGTTGTCGTGTATCTGCATATGTTCCGCGGCTTGGTTTACGGCTCGTTCAAAAAACCGCGCGAGCTGGTGTGGGTATTCGGTTCGCTGATTTTCTTGGCACTGATGGCCGAAGCCTTTATGGGCTACCTGCTGCCTTGGGGTCAAATGTCTTTCTGGGGCGCACAGGTAATTATCAACCTGTTCGGTGCGATTCCGGTTATCGGTCCTGACCTTTCCACTTGGATCCGCGGTGACTTCAACGTTTCCGACGTTACCCTGAACCGCTTCTTTGCATTGCACGTTATCGCCGTACCTTTGGTATTGCTCGGCTTGGTAGTGGCGCACTTGATTGCGCTGCATGAAGTAGGCTCGAACAACCCGGACGGCGTGGAAATCAAGAAACTGAAAGACGAAAACGGCATTCCGTTGGACGGCATTCCGTTCCACCCTTACTACACCGTAAAAGACATCTTGGGCGTGGTGGTATTCTTGGTAGTGTTCTGCGCGATTATGTTCTTTGCCCCTGAGGGCGGTGGCTATTTCTTGGAAGCGCCGAACTTTGACCCTGCCGACCCACTGAAAACACCTCCGCACATTGCACCGGTTTGGTATTTCACGCCGTTCTATGCCATTTTGCGTGCCGTACCTTCTTTTGCCGGTACCCAAGTTTGGGGCGTGTTGGCAATGGGTGCTGCCGTGGTGCTGATTGCTCTGCTGCCTTGGTTGGATAAAGGCGAAGTGAAATCCGTCCGCTACCGTGGTCCGATTTTCAAATTCGCTTTGGTAATGTTCATCATCGCCTTCATCGGTTTGGGCATTTTGGGTGCGAAAGTCGCAACCGATCTGCGTACCGTTGTGGCTCAGCTGCTGAGCGTGATTTACTTCGCATTCTTCCTGCTGATGCCGATTTACACCAAATTGGACAAAAACAAAGCCGTGCCTGAGCGCGTAACAATGAGCACAGGCAAGCAAAAAGTAATGTTCTTTGTCTATGTGGCCATTACCGTAGTGGGCGCATACCTGTTCGCTACTTATATCTGATGAGGGCAGTGAAAATGAAAAAAGCATTGAAAAACTGGTTTGCTGCCTTGCTGCTGGCCGTGCCGATGGGTGCGGCGGTAGCGGCAGGCGGTCATGCCGAATATGAAAAAGTCGATATTGATTTGGGCGACCAAGTCAGCTTGCAGCGTGGCGCGCAAATCTTCACGAACTACTGTCTGTCTTGCCACTCCGCCAGCGCAATGCGCTTCAACCGTTTGCAAGACATCGGTTTGAGCGAAGAGGAAATCAAGAAAAACCTGATGTTCACTACCGATAAAGTCGGTGATGTGATGCAGGCTGCAATGGCTCCTGCCGATGCCAAAAAATGGTTCGGTGCAGCGCCTCCTGATTTGTCTCTGATTGCCCGTTCGCGCGGTGCCGATTACCTGTACGCTTATATGCGCGGTTTCTACGAAGATCCGACCCGTCCGACCGGTTGGAACAACTTGGTATTCGACAAAGTCGGTATGCCGCATCCTTTGTGGGAGCAGCAAGGCGTGCAAGCCGTTGAGTTGGACAGCAAAGGCCAGCCTGTAATGGTGAAAGATGCACACGGCAATATGGTGCCTAAGCTCTATTGGAAATCAACCGGCCTGCACACCCGTGCGCTGCCTAACGGCAAAGTGATTACCAAAGAATACGACGAATATGCTCGCGACTTGGTAAACTTCTTGGTGTATATGGGCGAGCCTGCACAAGTGCAGCGTAAGCAAATCGGCTATGCCGTACTGATTTTCCTGTTGGCAGTATTGCTGCCTCTGGCATACTTCTTGAAGAAAGAATACTGGAAAGACGTACACTAAGGCCGTCTGAAAATCAGGCAAAAGCGGAGTTTTCAAAACTCCGCTTTTTCTTTTTAAGAAACATAGCCTTACGATGAATTACTGGAAAAACTTTTTTGCTTTGTATATAATTTCGTTTATTTTTCAAATACATCAATGAAGAAGCGGCGTATCGGCCGTTTTCTGTCGTCTGACGGCGCACTCGGGCTTTCAATTTGAGCAGTCGGCCCCGATTTTGGCTTTCCAGCAAGCCGGTGCACTCAGCTTGCGGAACTGTTCGCCGTTCCGCTTGTGCTGCGTTTCAGCTTCGCTGAAAGCAGAGCTTTTCAGACGGCCTCAAACTTTTTCGGAGAATACCAATTATGATGACCTTGTATTCCGGCATTACCTGCCCGTTCAGCCACCGTTGCCGTTTTGTGCTGTATGAAAAAGGAATGGACTTTGAAATCAAAGACATCGATATTTTCAATAAGCCCGAAGATTTGGCTTTGATGAATCCGTATAACCAAGTTCCGGTATTGGTTGAGCGTGATTTGATTCTGCACGAATCCAATATCATCAACGAATACATTGACGAGCGTTTCCCTCATCCGCAACTGATGCCGGGCGATCCGGTAATGCGCGGTCGCGGCCGTTTGGTGTTGTACACTTTGGAACGCGAGCTGTTCAGCCACGTTCAAGTGCTGGAATCTCCTGAATCCACAGCCAAAGAGCAGGCCAAAGCGCGTGAAGCCATTGCACAAGGCCTGACAATGCTGGCACCTTCGTTTACCAAAAACAAATATATTTTGGGCGACGATTTCTCAATGATCGATGTGGCGCTGGCTCCGCTGTTGTGGCGTTTGGACCACTACGACATCAAGCTCGGTAAAAATGCCGCCGCCCTGCTGAAATATGCCGAGCGCATTTTCCAACGCGAAGCCTTTATCGAAGCATTGACACCGGCCGAAAAAGCAATGCGCCGTTAAGGAAAGACAATGAGCAGTACCAAGCCTTATTTTATCCGTGCGCTGTACGAATGGTGCGCCGACAACGGTTATACGCCTTACTTGGAAGTGTGGGTAAACAGCCAAACGCGCGTGCCGATGCAGTATGTGAAAGACGAGCGGATTGTGCTGAATATCGGCGCAACTGCCGCCAACCGTCTGCACATCGACAACGATTGGATACATTTTGCCGCCCGTTTTTCCGGCGTGTCGCACGATATTTGGATTCCGGTCGGCCACGTTATGAGTATTTTTGCCCGTGAAACCGGCGAAGGTATGGGTTTTGAAGTCGAGCCTTTGGAAGATGCGGCTGAAATGCTGTCTGAAAACGCGGCAGACAGCCAGCATTCAGACGAAACCCCCGAAACCGCTAAACAGGAACAGACCGAAAAGTCGAAGAAAAAAGTGCTGAAATTTGTGAAACCGGAATAAACGGATAAAGCTGTTTGAACAAGGAAACCGAAGCCGCAGGACTTGGGTTTCCTTTCATTTTGGGAGCAGATAATGAGCTGGATTTATTTGATTGCCGCCGGTTTGTTGGAAATCGGCTGGCCTTTGGGTTTGAAGCTGGCACAGCAAGAAGGCTGGCGTTGGCAGGGTACTTTGCTGGCGGTACTGTTTATGGCGGCAAGCGGTTTTTGCTTGTTTATGGCGCAGAAAACCATTCCGATGGGGACGGCGTATGCGGTGTGGACGGGTATCGGGGCGGCCGGTGCGTTTTTGGTCGGCATCGTTTTCTTCAAAGATGCGGCAACGTTTGGCCGCTGGCTGGGTGCGCTGCTGATTATTTCCGGTGTGGTAGTGATGAAATTGAGCAGTAGCCAGTAACGGTTTTGTCAAAAAGGCCGTCTGAAAACCGGTGTTTCAGACGGCCTTGCCTTGTTTGGCGCGTATTTAACCGGCCAACAGCGGTTTCAGTTTTTTCAATACCGCCCACGCTTCTGCTTTCAGCTGCGGTTGGCGCAGCAGACGGGCAGGGTGGGGAACGGTAAACGAAGGCAGCGTGCCGAATGCGGCATCAATGGCATCGTTCAGGTCGTTTTGTTCGAAAAACTGCCCCAAAAACAGCACGGCACGGGCTTGCGCCAGCGATTGCGCGGCACTCAGGCGCGGTGCGGTAAGCATTACCTGCTCAATGCCGGGTTTGAACTCGGCGGTTTCCAGCCACGACAAACGGCAGCTTTCTTCGGGCGCGAGACCGATGGCCGCCAGCATATTGTCGAGCAAAATGCCGTCTTGTCCGCTGAACAGCCTGCCTGCCGCCAAATCTTCCGGCGAAGGGCATACGCTGACAACCATCAGTTTGGCCGGGCGGACGGTGTCGCCCAATTCGGCAAGATAATCTTCGCGGCTTTTGCCTGTTGCCGGTGCGGCAGCTTTGCTTTGTCCGTTTTGGCTGTGTGGAAACTCCGCTGACGCTCCGTATTCAGACGGCTTGTGCTGGCGGCTGCGTAGTGCGCCGACCGTGCTGCCGACTGCTGCCATTACGGCTTCGTGTGCGGCCAAAACCGGCTTGCTGCGTTTCGGCGCAGGGCTTGGAGGCGGATAAGGCCGGGTTGCGGCAGGCGTGTGTGGTTCGGGGGCAGGCGGACGGGCAACGGCACGCTCCGCTGTATCGTGTTGAAGCGTCGGCGGCGTATCTGATGCGGCGGCAATATGGTGCTTGTGCTGCGGTGCAGCAGGGCGGTTTTCAGACGGCCGAACCAGCTTTGCGCCCTGTTTCAGCCACATCGGGCCGAGCCCCAAGGCTTCGTGCAGATGCAGATAGCGGCTGCTTAACATAATTTCTCCATTAAAACAGCATCTTCGCGCTGATTTCCGGCTGCCGGATAATAATCTTTGCGGCGGCCGCATTCTTGGAAACCGTAGCGGCGGTAAAGCGATTGTGCTGCTTCATTGCCGGCGCGGACTTCCAAAAACAGCCGCCGGTTTTGTTCTGCTGCGGCTTGTGCCAGCCAAAAATCCATCAGTCCGGCGGCCGAACCTTGGCGGCGGAAAGCCGGAGCGGTGGCGATTAAGTGCAGCTCGGATTCGCCGCAAATGCTTTGCCAAACGATAAATGCCGCCGGTTCGCCGTTTTTTTCCAGCAGATAAACAGCATCGTGCCGCGCTTCTACCGCAGCACGGAATTGTTTTTCCGACCAAGGTGAAGGGTTGCTTTGCGCATCGATGGCGGCCAAAGCCGCGCAGTCGGCAAGTTCGGCAGCGCGTATCATAAGCCTTTGCGCTCCGCTTGTTCACGCGCCGTCAGCGCAATTTTATTGCGTACATATAACAGCTCGGCTTCGGCGGCGGATACTGCCGGATAGCGGCCGCTTTGCGCCAGTTTTATATAATCTTCCGCCGTCGGCATTTCGGGCGAACCGTCAAACGGCGGCTTGTCGGCGAGCGCAAAGGCATTGCCGATGCCGCGCACCGCTTGGTCTTCAAAGCCTTGCGGCACGCAGATTTCTGCCGCTCTGCCGACTTGGTAACCGCTTAAACGGCGGAAGTTTTCCGTATCGAGCCAAGCGTAAAACACTTCGCCCATTCGGGCATCGGCGGCGGCCAATACCAGCGGTGCGCGGATTTGCGCGGCGATAACGTCCAAGCAGGGAATGCCGATTAAGGGCGTACCGAACGGCGCGGCCAAGCCTTGTGCAACCGCCGCACCGATACGCAGGCCGGTAAATGCGCCCGGCCCTTGTGCATAAACCACAGTGCCTAAGTCCGCCGCGCTAATGCCGCATTCTGCCAATAAATTCCCGATAACCGGCAGAATATGCTCTGATTGCTTGTTGCCCGCATCGGTGTGATGCAGCACGGTTTGCCCGTCGGCGCACAGCGCGAGCGAGAGATAAGAAGTGCTGGTATCAACCGCCAGCAGCGGACGGGAAAAATCGGCAGACATAAAACGCAATGCGGAGAAACAAAAGCGGCATTATAACACCGGCGGCGGACAGCCGTCTGAAAGCCGGCATTTTTTGCCGGGTCGGACAAGCGCGGCAGGCTTGGCTTTGCCAAAGGCATTTTTCAGACGGCCTTGAAATGTCAAAATCACAGCGGCGTGGTATGCTTCGGAGCTTGGCTCGGCTGAGCGCCGTTGAATGGTTATTTTGGAAAATATAATGAGTGTTCCGTATCCTGCCGCAGAAAAAATGTCCTATACCGGCCGTTTCGCGCCCAGCCCGACCGGCCTTTTGCACATCGGTTCGCTGCTGACGGCGCTGGCTTCTTATGCCGATGCGCGTGCGCACGGCGGCCGCTGGCTGGTGCGGATGGAGGATTTGGATCCGCCGCGCGAAATGAAGGGCGCGGCAGACGATATTTTGCGGACTTTGGAAGCCTTCGGGTTTGAATGGGACGGCAGTGTGTGGTTTCAAAGCCGCCGAGATGAGGCATATCAGGCGGTATTGAGCCGTCTGAACAATGACGGTTTGCTCTATCCCTGCTATTGCAGCCGCAAAGATTGGCAGGCGGCGGCACGGTCGGGTGCAGACGGTTTTGTGTATAACGGAGCCTGCCGTACAAGGCCGTCTGAAAAATTACATTTTCCGAGCGAAAAACGGCCGTCAAACGGGAAAATGCCGGCGTGGCGCATTCGTGTGCCGGACGGCATTATCGGTTTTGACGACCGGATTGTCGGGCATTACGCGCAAAATCTGGCGGAAGACATCGGCGATTTCGTGTTGTTGCGCGCCGACGGTTTTTGGGCTTACCAGCTGGCCGTAGTGGCCGACGATGCTGAGCAGGGGATTACGCATATTGTGCGCGGCCAAGATTTGCTGGTTTCCACGCCGCGCCAGATTTATCTGCAACGTTGTTTGAGTTACCGCGAGCCGCATTATGCCCATTTGCCGCTGTTGCTGAACGGCTCGGGGCAGAAGTGGTCGAAGCAGACTTTGGCCCCGGCTTTGGATACGGCGCAAAAAGAGGCACTGCTGCGGCAGGTGATGGGCTATTTGAACGTGCCGCCTGCGCCGCAAGGTTTGGCCGCCGAAGAATTGCTGGCTTGGACGGTTTCCCATTGGAAAATGGAAAATGTACCGAAAACGGGGATAGTAACGGAATCGGTTTGTTCGGATTGGCGGTAAAGTTTGTTGTTAAAAAGGCCGTCTGAAAACGGAGCTTCAACAAAGTGAAAACTTGTTGTGCCCGTTTTCAGACGGCCTTTTTTAATATGTTCACAATATTCACACGCCTTCGTATTCGTGCAGAATCTTTTCATACACCGGTGGCGGCAGGTAGCGGCGCACGGTTTCGCGCCAGCCTTCGGGGCCGATTAAGCCTTTGACCATTGTGGACGATACTTCGGCAAATTCGCGCGGCGGCATCAGGAAAACCGTCAGAATGTCGGCGTGCAAATCAGAATTGATGTAGCGCATCGAACGTTCGTATTCATAATCGCCTGCGCTGC
>JAUNKU010000039.1:7532-12090 GCA_030532645.1 Neisseria sp.
AAATCAGAATTGATGTAGCGCATCGAACGTTCGTATTCATAATCGCCTGCGCTGCGGATGCCGCGGATAATGAATTTTGCACCGATGCTGTGTGCGTAATCTACCAAGAAGCGGTTTTCAAACGTGCTGACGCGCACGTTGGGAAATGCCTGCGTGATGTCTTGCAGCATACGGCAGCGTTCGGCAACCGTGTAGGTGTTTTTTTTGTCGGGGTTTACGCCGATGGAAACCACCAATTCGTCAAACATCGCCTGCGCTTGGCGTATCATCCATAAATGGCCGTTGGTGGGCGGGTCGAAACTGCCGGCGTAAACCGCGCGGCGCGGGGTAGGATTCATAGTGAAACAGTCATAGGAAAGCAGCGGGCAAGGATAGTCGGATTATGTCGGAAAGTCAAAGCAAAAGGCCGTCTGAAAAAGCGCGGCTTCCGGATTGAACGGGAAGCGGCATTTTCAGACGGCCTTGTTTGTAGTTAATCAGCCTTTATTCGTCGCGGAATGCGCCGAGAATACGCAGCAGGCTGGTGAAGATGTTGTACAGCGAAATGAAAATCGACAATGCCGCGCTGATGTGGCTGTCTTCGCCGCCTTCAATCACGCTGCGGATCTGCCACATAATCATCATCGAGCTGAAAATTACAAATGCACCGGACAATACCAGGCTGAACAGCGGCAGCTGCATAAACAGATTGGCAATCACGCCGACCATCAGCACGATACCGCCGACCATCAGGAAGTTGCCCAAGCTGCGGGTGTTGACATTGGCTTTGTGGGCGGTCAGCGCCATTACGCCGAACACGCCTGCGGTCATCAGTGCGGCCATACCGATGATGTTCGCACCGCCCGGAATGGCCAGTGTGTATTTCAACAGCGGCGCAAGCAGTGCGCCCATACCGAAAGTGAACACCATCAGCAGAGCGGCGCCGGTATTGTTGTAGCGGTTGCGCTCAATCAGGAAGTTCATACCGTAGAAGAAAGCGAAAAAGGCAATGATGCCGATCCACTGGTTGCCGGTAAACGCATAAAGGTTGAAGCCTGTGCTGCCGGCGATATACGCGCCCAGCGCACAGGGAATGAATGACAAACCCAAAAGGCCGTAGGTTTTGCGCATCACAGTGTTTTGATGCTGCACGGCAGTCGGGTTGGTGTAGTCGTAAACATCACGTTGCATAATGTTGTCCTATGTGTGGGTGGAAAAAAGAAAAGGGATTTTATCAGCAAATCCGCGCCGATGGGCGGTTGTTTGCTGCGTTTGGCGGAAAATGGCGGTAAAGTTGTGTAATTCAAGAGGATAGGCCGTCTGAAAACAGGACGCTTGCCGGATTCAGACCATACCGGCAGATGCAGATTCGCAGTGTGTTGTTATGTTGTTTCAAATAAAAGCACTACCATCAAAACGGTCTCTGTGGTATCTTGCGGCGGTCTGTGTCCGCAGAAAAGACCTTTACCCCAGCGCGTGCTGCGGCGCGTGTTGCGGTAAAGGCCTTGTATCGGCAGCGGAAATACCGCCGCCGCAGGTGTTGAAGAAATATTTACGGAACAGGCTATATGAAGTTTTTACAGAAAATCGGCGCGGTGTTGTGCGCGGCTTTATTGTGGCAGAGCGCGGCGGCAGACGATTTGGAAAATTTAATCCAATCCAAAACTGCGCCACAAACGCAAACGCAGCCTCAGGCTGCGCAGTCGGATGCGAACGACCTTATCCGCAGCGCAATGGGTTTGCTCGGCGTGGCTTACCGCTTCGGCGGTACATCGCCGAAAACCGGTATGGATTGCAGCGGTTTTATGCAGTATATTTTCCGCAAATCTCTGCACGTCAATCTGCCGCGTACGGCTGCCGAGCAGTCAAAAATGGGTGTGGCGGTCAGCCGCAGCGACTTGCAGCCGGGCGATATGGTGTTTTTCAATACCTCTGGCAGAAGGGTTTCGCACGTCGGTCTTTATATCGGCGGAAACCGTTTTATCCACGCGCCGCGTACAGGAAAAACCATTGAAATCACCAGCTTGGGTAACCGGTATTGGAGCGCGCGTTTTGTCGGCGCGCGCCGGGTGAAGCCTTATAATTCAGGACGTTTTACCAACTAGGAGCGTGAAAATGGCAATGCCCGAGCTGCCCAAATGGGTGGACGATGACGGCGCAGTTGTGTCGTGCACCGAAAAAATCAAAGTGATGACGGAAAATATGACCGAGCTTTACCAAGCCGCGCAAGATGCGTTTGAAGATGCGCTGTTAATGGGCTGCTCGGAAGCCCAGCTGCGCGAATTTCTGGCCGATTTGGCGGCCGGCGTGGAAAATCCTTACCGCAAATCCTAAATGCCGTCTGCACGGTTGGAAGGCCGTCTGAAAAAGTGCTGTTTGCTTAAAAATGGCCTTTTTCAGACGGCCTTTGTTGCGTTTTGTGGCTTTGTGTTGCTTTTCGTTAAGATTGCAATTATAGTTTTCCGGCAATAAGAAAAACGAGGGACAAACCGTGCATTTGATACGAGCGTTGAGCGTGATTTTCGGCTGCCTCGCCATCGGCGAAGCGGTGGTGTTTTTTACCGGCATTAAGTTGCCGGGCAGCATTATCGGAATGGGTATTTTGTTTGCCGCGCTGCATTTGGGCTGGGTCAAAGCCGCTTGGCTGACCGGCTTGGTGGATACAATGATGGCGAATTTGTCGCTGTTTCTCGTACCGCCCTGCGTTGCCGTGATGAGCTATCTGGATTTGGTGGCGAAAGATTTCTGGTCGATTGCCGTGGCGACGGTATTAAGCACTTTCGCCGTGATGGTTGTTACCGGTAAAACCCACGAATGGCTGAGGAAACGATAATGGAAATGCTCAAACACAGCGCCGTTCTGCTTTGGCTGACGATTACCGTATTTTGGCTGGTAAACATTGCCCGCGCGCGTACCGGCAGCGTGCTGGTGAATCCCGTTTTGTGCAGCACAACCGTCATTATCCTGTATCTGAAACTGCTCGGTATTGACTACGATACTTATCACGAAACCGCTGAAATCATTGATTTTTGGCTGAAACCGGCTGTGGTCGGCTTGGCTGTGCCGCTGTATCTCAACTGGGACAAAATCCGCCGCCAGTGGCTGCCGATTGTATTGTCGCAAGGTGCGGGCAGTATCACCGGCATCGTCAGCGCGGTGTATATCGCCAAACTGATGGGTGCGGATAGAGAAGTGGTGCTCAGCTTGGCGGCGAAATCCGTAACCAATCCGATTGCACTGGAAATCACCAAAAGCATCGGCGGCATTCCGGCAATTACAGCGGCTACCGTGATTGCGGCCGGAATGGTCGGACAGATGGTCGGCTACAAAATGATGAGCGCCAGTACGGTAACCAAACCGATGTCGCAAGGGATGTCGATGGGTTCGGCTTCGCACGCGATGGGCATTGCCGCTTCGTTGGAGCGCAGTAAAAAGTTTGCCGCTTATGCCAGCTTGGGGTTGATTTTCAACGGCGTATTAACGGCAATGTTCGTGCCGGTTTTAATTCCGCTGATGGGTGTGTAAACCGTTTGCCGGAAAGGAATAACAAAGGCCGTCTGAAAACTGTTTTGATGTAAATGAACGGTTTTCAGACGGCTTTTTCGCGTAGGCTTCAATCAATTTGACAGGCATTGCTTTGCGAAACGCCCGCTTTCAGACGGCCTTATATTTCCACTGCTTCGGAAAAATCCCATTGCAATGTTCGGTTCAGCAAGGCCGTCTGAAAAAGCACCGCAGCGGTCAGCCCCCAAATTTCCCGACTCTCGAAATGCAAGGCGGGCAGAGCGGATACGGCTTCGGGGACGGTTTTCGGATGGTAGGCATTGATGTCGGCTGCAACAGCAAGCGGCAGATAAAACGCTTCGGCTACTTCGTCCGGATTCGGCTGCAAGACCAAGCGGCGGCGGCTGAGTGCCGGAACGGGTGTGATGCGGTAGCCGCTCGGTGAAAAGACCGGTGGCATTGCGGCGAAGGTTTGCCAGTTTTCAGACGGCGTACCGACTTCCTCGCAAGCCTCGCGCAGTGCCGCCGCAGTATGGTTTTCACCGGCATCAAGCTTGCCGCCGGGCAGGGCGATTTGGCCGGAATGTTTGCGCAAAGTGGCCACGCGGCGGGTCAGCAGAATCTGCCATTGCCCGTTATGCGGTGCAACGGGCAGTAAAACGGCGGCTTCCTGCCAATTTTGCTGCGTGGCGAATAAATGCGCGTGCCGCTCGTGCAGAAATTCGGGCTGAACGGCGGAAAGTTGC
Source organism: Neisseria sp. (assembly GCA_030532645.1). GTDB lineage: Bacteria > Pseudomonadota > Gammaproteobacteria > Burkholderiales > Neisseriaceae > Neisseria. The sequence continues at coordinate 11,762 of JAUNKU010000039.1, forward strand.
GATAAAAATTGCGAAAGACGTTGGAAATCCATAGCAAGGCCGTCTGAAAATAAAGATAGGCTGGCTTTTGTACAGCAGAAAATAAGGCATCAATCCGTCCCATTCTAAACGATTGTGAAAAGATGCAAAACCGCCTGAATGCCGCGCCCTTGTGTTAAAGTAGCGGCTTTCTCCGGCAGTAAAAAGGAAAACGGAATGAGCGGATTTTGGCAGAAAAGTGTGAAATGGGCAGTATGTGCCGCCTTGCTGGGCAGCGCTTCCGCTTGGGCAGGCAATGTTGAGCCGCAAACCGCGAAGCAGGCAGCCGCCGCAGCCAAAAAAGCGCGTCA
>JAUNKU010000040.1:0-4847 GCA_030532645.1 Neisseria sp.
CAAGCAAACAAAAGGCCGTCTGAAAACACAAAAGGAAAAAGATTATGGAAAAGAAATTTTTAGACGTTTTGGTCTGCCCGCTGACCAAAGGCAAATTGGAATACCGTGCCGAAGTGCAGGAATTGTGGAGCCGCGAAGCCAAGCTGGCTTATCCGGTTAAAGACGGCATTCCGTTTATGCTGGTTACCGAGGCGCGCGAATTGAGCGATGAGGAGCTGGCGGTATGAGCGGCTTTGTCGTGCTGATTCCGGCGCGGATGTCCTCTTCGCGCCTGCCGCGCAAAGCATTGGCCAATATCGGCGGCAAACCGATGGTGGTGCGTGCGGCCGAACAAGCGGCGAAAAGCCGTGCGGCGAGAGTGGTTGTAGCGACCGATCACGAAGAAATCGCCGCAGCCTGCCGCGAACACGGCGTAGATGTGGTGATGACCGCCGATACGCACGAAAGCGGGACAACCCGTTTGGCCGAAGCGGCGGAAAAGCTGGCCTTGCCGTCTGAAACCATTGTGGTAAACGTGCAGGGCGACGAGCCTTTGATTGATCCTGAGCTGGTGAATCGGGTGGCTGCCGTATTGGCCGCTTCCGCCGCGCCGATGGCGACTGCGGCACACGAAATCCACGACTTCGACGATTTTATCAATCCGAATGTCGTTAAAACCGTGTTGGACAAAAACGGCAATGCGCTGTATTTCAGCCGTGCGCCGATTGCCTATCCGCGAGACAGTATGCGCGAAGGCAAACGCGATCTGCCGCAGGAGATGCCTGCGCTGCGCCATATCGGGCTGTATGCCTACCGCGCCGGTTTCTTGCAGGAATACGCACAAATGAGCGCTTCGCCGCTGGAAAATATCGAAGCATTGGAACAGCTGCGCGTCTTGTGGCACGGCAGACAGATTGCTGTAGAAATCACCGAAAGCGCACCGGCCGCCGGTGTGGATACGCAGGAAGATTTGGATCGCGTGCGTGCGGTGTTTGCCGCACAATAAGCTGTTTTCAGACGGCCTTCAAACGAATGGGGAAACATCGGAATGAAACAGAAAATTTTAGCAGGCGTATTGTTGGGTATGGTTTCTGCTGCCGCCCAGGCGCAGTTGAAAACGGCAAAATTTGATGACGGCTGGTGTGAATACGAAGGCCGCTACGACAGCAAAAAAGTCAGCGCGAAGCAGATTGCCGATACGGTTTTTCTGCTGAACAACGGCACTGTGCTGCCTGATTTCCAATACCGCAAAGGTTCGGCAGCATTAACAGCGGTTTATCAGCGTGAGCAGGCTAAATTGAACGGTTTGCAGCTGATAAAATCACCGGTGATTGCCTTGGGGCAAAAACAGATTGCCGCGGCGAATACTTTTTTCTACGAGTTGGAAATGATAAAAGCCCGCGCAATGGAAGCAGGCAACCCGGCCTTGCTGAACCATTTCAAACCGGCCGCCAAACAATGCGCCAAGCTGGCCGGAAAAGTCAGCCGCCGCGATTTGCTGCTGCCGAGCCAAACAACGGGCAATGGTTTGACTGCTTTGGGCGAGTGGCATAATTGCGCCAATGCCTTCCAGCCTGATGTGGCCTTGAACGGCGATGGCAAAAACGGCAATACTGCTGCATGGAATGCTTTGAAAAAACAGTTTGTCCGCGTGAAAACTTTGGCGTGCAACGAATAAGCCGGCCGGTTCGGGCGTAGGCGGTATTTTCAGACGGCCTGGAAAGAAATAATATGTTGATTAAAAAAGCATCTGTAATCATTTTGGCGGCATTGCTGCCTTTGTCTGCGCAAGCCGCTGCTTGGCGGGTTGAGCAAACCCTCAACGGCGATTTGAACGGCGACGGCATTGCCGACCGCGTAACGGTAGAGCGTTTGTCCGATACCGCGCCGCGCCGTTTGACGGTGGCATTATCGCAGGAAGGCCGTCTGAAAAATGTGGCGCGCACCACAGATTTGCTGCCGCCGAAAACCGATGCGGAAAACAACTGTCTGCAAGATCCTTTGGAAGACGGTGAAGTCGCCGTACGCAAAGGCGTGTTGCGCGTGAAGCTGAATTATTGGTTTGATTGCGGCACTTATTCCACCTATATCAAGCAATATGTTTTCCGTTGGGACGGCAAAGGAATGCGCTTGATCGGCGAAGATGAAGAAAACTTCAACCGCGCCAGCGGCGAAAAATCATCGTACAGCATCAATTATTCAACCGGCAAACGCCGCGACATCAGCGGTGCGAACGAATTTGATGCGAAAGCCAACCGCCCGAAAACCGTATGGCGTACGCTGCCGCCGCAACCGGCTTATTATCTGGGCGGAAAAATGCCGTAAAACAAATAAAACGGCTTTAAAGTTGAATAAAAAGCGATAATCCGCTATATTTTCAGCATAATTTTTTAGTGTTCCTAAAAGGGAGAACATTTAAATGAAACAAACTGTTTGGAAATATCTTGCTGTTGCGGCTTTATCGGCTGCTCCGTTGGCGGCGCAAGCCGAGTTTGTGGACGGCACTGCGCCGCAGAAAAATATTGCTGTGCAAAGCGTCAAAGATGCCAAAACAATGTTTGACGGCAGCCGGGTAACTTTGGAAGGTTATATCACCGGCCGTGCAGGTACGTTGAATTATGAAGAATATTTCTTCAAAGACGACAGCGATATGATTAAAGTTGAGATTGACGATGATGTTTGGCGCGGCCAGCAAGTTAATCCGCAAACCAAAGTACGCTTGGTCGGCGAAGTGGATCACAACCGCTTTAACGGTACGGTGGAAATCGAAGTGGATCAGCTGACCGTTATCCAATAACGTAACGGCTTTTCCGGCAAATCCGTACGGCTTGTTTTCAGACGGCCTGTTAAAGAAGGCCGTCTGAATGTGTTTGAAAAATATTGAAAATCCTGTTTAACTGAAACGAAAGAAGAAAAAATGAAAGTATTGCTCCTCGGCGCTCCGGGCGCAGGCAAAGGCACGCAAGCCCAGTTTATTACCGCTGCTTTCGGTATTCCGCAAATTTCCACCGGCGATATGCTGCGCGCAGCAATCAAAGCAGGCACGCCGCTGGGTTTGGAAGCCAAAAAAATCATCGAAGAGGGCGGTTTGGTGCGCGACGACATCATCATCGGTATGGTGAAAGAGCGTATCAAAGAAGACGACTGCAAAAACGGTTTTCTGTTTGACGGTTTCCCGCGCACTTTGGCGCAAGCCGAAGCGATGGTTGAAGCCGGCGTGGATTTGGATGCCGTGGTGGAAATCGATGTGCCGGACAGTGCGATTATCGACCGTATGAGCGGCCGCCGCGTGCATCTGCCCTCAGGCCGTACTTACCACGTTACGTTCAATCCGCCGAAAGTGGAAGGCAAAGACGATGTAACCGGCGAAGATTTGATTCAGCGCGACGACGATAAAGAAGAAGTAGTGAAAAAACGTTTGGAAGTGTATCACAGCCAAACCGCCGTTCTGATCGGTTTTTACAGCAAGCTGACCGGCGAACACGCGCCGAAATACATTAAAGTGGACGGTACTCAGGCCGTTGATGCGGTGAAAGCCGAAGTATTGGGCGCATTGGGCAAATAAGCTGTTTTGCTGAAAACCTCCGTTTTGCCGATTTTTGTCGGGCAGGGCGGAGGTTTTTTCTTAATGGTTCAGGCCGTTCAAGCGGCGTGCCGGAAGCGCAATGCAAAAGGCCGTCTGAAAACGCTTCCTTCGGGGAGGTTTTCAGACGGCCTTTTGTCTTTGAATATCAGCCGGGCATACCGTCTTTACGTGGCGCGGTCAGCCAAGGGGCGTAGCGCCAGAAGAACATCAACAGCGAAGCGGCGAACAATGCTGCGGAGAGGCGCAGGCTGTGTTGGTAGGCCGTTGCATTGATGCTCAGCATTACGGCAGCCAATGCGCGGAACAGTGCAGCGGCGGCCATCAGCAGAAAGGCTGTACCCATCGGTTTGGGCAGCGGATAGAGCATTTGGCCGGTGTGTCCCAATGCGGTGCGCGACATCATACCGATGGTCAGCAGGCCGATGCCGCCGACGGCAATCAGATGAATGCCGAGGCTTTGCCATTGCAGTTGTGCGCCGCTGATGCCGTACACAATCAGGCCGAGTGCGGTCAGCGCATAGCCGACGTGCAAAATCCACAATAAAGGTTCGCGCCAAATGCCTTTCTCGTGCCAACGGAAGCCTTGATAAAGCGCCAGTGCGCCGGCGGCAAGGCAGCAAAGCGAAGCCAAAAGCGGCAAAATGCCGAGTGCGGTCAATACGGCGGCTGCGGCAGGCAGATACAGCGGAGCAGTTGCCATCCAAGGTTTCACCGGTGCTTGTGCGGTACTCAGACGGCGTGAAGTGAAGAAGGAAATAATCCGCGTACCGATAAAGCCGATAAAACCGGCCACCATCAACAAACCGGCGTGCAACGCGCCTGTCAGATTGCTGCCTGCGGCAACGGCCAAATGGAATGCCAGCAGGCTCAGGCCGAACAATGCCAGCGCAGCAACGGCAATATAATTGCGCGTATTTTTGCTGCGGACAACCGATTCGCCCATAAAGTATGCCGCTAAGAGATAAAATGCCGTACCGAGCAGGCCGGAGGGCAGTGCGGTGTGCGGCAGAAATACCGTCAAACGCGCGCCCAGCCAAAAGGCGGTCAGAATCATCAGCCGCTCACCGGAAACCGGCGGCTGGCGCGTCCAAGTGGCAACGGCGGTCAGCAGAAAGGCTACGACCACCAAACCGGCATAGCCCCAAATCATTTCGTGCGCGTGCCAGAACTGGGCAGGCAGGGCGGCCGTGCCTTGGTAGCCGAAGCCCCACAGCAGAACAGAAAGCGCGCCGTACAATGCGGCGAGCAGGTAGAACGGGCGGAAAGCCATCGCCCAAACGGG
>JAUNKU010000040.1:4947-12071 GCA_030532645.1 Neisseria sp.
CTAAAAACGGCTGTGCGGCCGGAAACAGCTCGCGCTCCTCAAAGCGGACGTGCGCGCGCAAGGCTTCGGCGAACTGTTTGTTCCACAAAGCTTCTCCGTAGTGCGGTGCACCGGCCATTGCACGCAAAATGGCGTGGTCGTCTTCAAACTGCTTTTTCAGCTCGGGGCGGTCGATTTTTTCCCAAAGCGGCGCAAACTGTTGCTCTTCTTCCACAAAATGCGCCAGCAAAGTGGGCAGGTAGGGTTCGATTTCCGCGCGGCTGTCCTGCTCGGGCGTGCGCAACAAGCGCAGGCACAATGCCAGCGTGTGGTGGTGTTCCTGCGACAGCGGTACCAATAAATTGTGTCGTTTCATAATTTTGCTTGCCTTGTCTTTGTCGGGCTTATAAGATGCAGTTATTATGAAACTTTGAAGCGGGAAAGGCAATATGTATCTTACCCAACATACGGATTACGGCTTCCGCGTTTTGCTGTATGCAGCGGCCAACCGTGAAAAATTGGTCAATATCGCGGTGATTGCCGAGCATTACGGCATTTCAAAAAGCCATTTGATGAAAGTGGTTACCTCTTTAGTGAAAGGCGGCTTTTTAGAGGGCGTGCGCGGCAAAGGCGGCGGCCTGCGCTTGGCGCGCGAGCCGGAGCTGATTAATGTCGGCGCAGTGGTGCGCTATCTCGAACCAATGAAATTGGTGGAATGTATGGGCGCGGGCAACGGCTGTATGATTGCTGCAAACTGCCGTCTGGCCGGTATTCTCGGCGGCGCAGGCAAGGCATTTCTGCATCATTTGGACGGCTTTACGCTGGCCGATTTGCTCAACCGTCCGACTTTGGAAACCCTGCATTTTGCCGAAATGCCCGCGCAAGAAGCAGATACCGGCTCTGAGGCCGTCTGAAAACGGCAGATTATGGCAGCGGGCGGCAGTTTCCGGCCGCCTGTTTTTGCGCGAACACAAACGCAAACGTTTTTTCTGCCTGTCCCAACGCAGCGGCGGTTTTTCAGACGGCCTTGTTCTGATAAACTGCCGCCTTTCGTATGCACGGCGTAAAGCCGTGTTGCGCCGAATACTGCATTTGCGGCCAACGCCGCCGAACGGAATTTAAAATCTATGAACGCACCGAAAAAACTGGTTATCGCCAGCCGCGAAAGCCGCTTGGCAATGTGGCAGGCCGAGCATATCCAAGGCCGTCTGAAAACGCTGTATCCCGAATGCGAAGTGGAAATTCTCGGAATGACCACCAAGGGCGATCAAATTCTCGACCGCACTTTATCGAAAGTCGGCGGCAAAGGCTTGTTTGTCAAAGAATTGGAGCAGGCGCTGGCGGACGGCCGTGCCGATTTGGCCGTGCATTCGATTAAAGATGTGCCGATGGATTTGCCCGAAGGTTTCGCTTTGGCGGCGGTAGGCGAGCGTGCCAATCCGTTTGACGCTTTGGTTTCCAATACTTACGCGCGTTTGGAAGATATGCCGCAAGGCGCGGTGGTGGGGACTTCGAGCCTGCGCCGCGAAGCGCAGCTGCGCGCCCGTTTTCCGCATCTGATTGTCAAACCGCTGCGCGGCAATGTGCAAACCCGTCTGAAAAAATTGGATGACGGCGAATACGATGCGATTATTCTGGCTGCTGCCGGTTTGCAGCGTTTGGAACTGGACAGCCGTATCCGCGACATTCTTTCTCCGGCCGACAGCCTGCCTGCCGCCGGACAAGGTGCGCTCGGCATCGAAATCGCCGCACACCGCAAAGATTTGCTGGAAACGCTCGCGCCGCTCAATCATCCGCTGACCAATGCCTGCGTAACCGCTGAGCGTGCTTTGGCGCGCGCTTTGGGCGGCAGCTGCCAAGTGCCGCTGGCGGCGTACTGTATTGAAGAAGACGGCGTGCTGAAACTGCGCGGCCGAGTCGGCCATCCGGATGGCTCTGTTTTGCTGGAAGCGGCTGCCGAAGCACCGCACGAATATGCCGATGCACTCGGCCGTGCCGTAGCGAAACGTTTGGCGGAAGAAGGTGCGGAAGAAGTGATTGCGGCCGTATTGGCCGAAGGCTCGGCGCAAGCCTGACAGGCGTAAAAAGGGAAATAATGAAGAAATTAACGATTGCTGCTTTGGGTGTGGCCGTATCGGCTGCCGCAGTTGCCGCTTCCACGCCTCAGGAAGTTATCAAGCAGGCTTATGTTGCGGAAAGCTATTCTCATTTGGCTACGCCGCAATTTCAAAAGCTGATTAAGCAGGCCAACCGTATTGCCGACAAGGTTGATCCGGAAATGGGCTGCGAATTGTTTGAACATTATAATATGGGCATCGGCAACGGCGGTGCGCCCGATAATATTGCTAATAACCTGAAAATCAAGAAAATCAAGCCGAATGTGTACCGCGCGCGTTATAAAGGTTTTGACGGCAAATGGACGGAAGGCGCGGATTTTACCGTATTGTGTAAAAACGGCAGCTGCAAAATCAGCGATGTCGGCTCGGCCAAAGCCGTTTACCGGGAAATAATTAAAAAACGCTCTTGCGGCTATTAAACATTTTGTTGCCGTAAATCATTTCAAACACCTCACATCAAGAAAACATTAAAAAATGAATAAAAACGCTTCTTTCTGGCTGACGGCAGCTGCTTTGTCGCTGCTGGCCGCCTGCTCTTCTACGCCGTCTGAAAACGGCTTTTCCGGCTCGGCATCGGGCAAACGCGCATTGCCGTTCGGCGAATATGCCGATGAAAAGGGCTGCACGGTTGCCGACAAATACACCGGCGAGACCGAAGGCGTGGTCAATCGTTTGACATTCGAGCATTTCAACGGCGTACACGGTATGAAAAAAGACGATGTGTTCCGCCATCTGAAAGAAGCCAAAGCGCGCGGCTGCTCGTTGGAGAGCCGCGATTTGTCGGGCTTTGCGCCGGTGCACACCGCCATTTTGCTGCTGGATACCAAAATGCTGGATTTTCTGCTGAAAAACGGTGCCAGCCCGTACACCACCATTCAAGGCGATTCGCGCAAGCAGGCAGGCAAACAGTTTTACGGCCAAAACAGCTACGAGCTGGTGGCTTCGCTTAAAGGCTTTGAATTAAAAGACAATAAAATGAAAACCATCAAGGCGCGCAACGGTAAAAAACTGCGTGTGCCGAAAAACAAAGGCGTACGCACCGATTACAGCCAAGTGGAAGCCTTGTTGAACGCTTACCGCTGAGGCCGCAAGGCCGTCTGAAAAAAAGGATAAAGCAAAAGTGAACCGGCCGACCGTATTGATTGTCCGTCCTGAGCCGCAGGCGCAGCAGGAAGCTGCGCGCTGGCAGGCAGCCGGTTGGCGCGCTTTGCCGTTTCCCGTATTGGAACTGGCGGCGGACGAAGCCGCTTTGGCGCGTTTGCCGGAGCAGGCTGAAAAGGCCGATGCATTGTTTTGGGTCAGCCCGAGTGCGGTGGCTTTGGCTGCGCCGAAGTTGGACTTTTTGTTCAAACGCAAGCAGTCCGCCGCTTTTTCAGACGGCCTGCCGGTGCAGATTACCGTCGGCGGTGCGAGCAAACGTGCGCTTTCGGCTTTCTGCGATACGGTTGTCTGCCCGGAAAACGGGCGCGACAGCGAAGCCGTTTTGCAGCTGGATATTTGGCAGAAACTGCCGCCGAATGCCCGAATTCTGATTGTACGCGGGCAGGGCGGGCGCGATTTTCTGGCGGCCGAACTGCAAAAGCGCGGTTTTCAGACGGCCTTTGCCGAAGTGTACCGCCGCAGGCCGCTGATGCCCGATTGGCCTGTTTTCGATACCGAAAATCCGCAGGCGGTGTATATCGCCTCGGGTGAAGCGGTACAACACTTCTTCACCCAAGCGCCGGGCGGGCTAGGGCAAAAGCTGCAATCCTTGTTATACTTTACCCATCACGAACGCATTGCCGCCGCGCTGGAAAAAGCTGGCGCGCGCCGCATTCGCCTCATCGAACCATCAGACCCGGCCGCATTGCGGCTGCTACGGAGGGAAATCCCAATGAGCGGACAGGAACACAACACCCCGGAAACCGAAAACCAAGACAATGCCAAAGCAGTGGAAAACGCTGCCGAAGTGCCGAAAAATACCGAACAGGCTGCTGCAAGGCCGTCTGAAAAAACAGCTGAAACCGTAAAAGCAGAAGCGGCCAAGCCGGAAGCGCAAGCCGCGCAGCCTGCTGTTGCGCCGGTTGTCGTAAAACAATCCGGCGGCAAAGGTTTGGCAACCGGCGCATTGGTGCTGGCGCTGCTGGGCTTGGGCGCAAGCGGTTTTCTGTTTGTGCAAGGGCAGAACGTTTTGAAAACGCAGGAATTGGCGTTTAACCAGAAAATCGACAAAGCCGCTTTGGGCGAAAGCCAGAACGCCAGCCTGCTGCAAGACAATCTGCGTAAGCAAACTGAACTCAATGCCGCCATCGAGCAGCTTGGCGCGGCGCAAAAAGCCAATGCCGAGCAGATCGCACAGGCCAACCGCGCCTACCAAGATTTGTTGAAAGGCCGTGCCAACTGGTTGGTTGATGAAGTTGAGGCAACTTTGAACCTCGCTTCGCAACAGCTTTTGCTGTCGGGCAATGTGCCGGTGGCGGTGAGCGTGTTGGGCAATATCGAAAACCGTTTGAACCGTTTCGAGCAAGCCGATTTGCTGCCGATCAAACAGGCGGTCAGCAGCGATTTGGCCGCGCTGAAAAGCCAGCCTTATTTGGATGTTGCCGCTGCTTCGCTGCGTTTGGACCGTTTGGAAAGCGCGGTAGCCGGTCTGCCGCTGACAATGGATACCACTTTGCAGCCGAAAAGCAGTGCGGTGCCGCATCAAAGCAATGCCAATCTGCCTTGGTGGGAAAATGCGTGGAACAAAGCCGTCAGCAGCCTGCAAGGAATGGTGGAAGTACGCAAGCTGAACAATGGTGACGCGATGCTGCTGGCGCCCGACCAAATCTATTTTGTGCGCGAAAACCTGCGTTTGCGCCTGCTGGACGCGCGTGCCGCGCTGATGCAGCATAACGGCGAGGTGTACCAAAGCGATTTGGACAGCGCGGAAACCACCGTCAAGCAATATTTCGATACCAATTCTCCGGCGACGCAATCTTGGCTGAAAGAACTGGCGGATTTAAAAACGCTGGACGTGCGTATGGTATCGGGCGATGCTTTGAAAGCCAGCCTGCTGGCCGTACGCAACTACCAAGATGCCGTGCGTCTGAACCAAAATATTCAGGCAGAAGCCGCAGCGGCTTCGGCAAACGAACAAGCGGCTTCTGCTCCGGCAGTGGCTGCTTCCGAAGCGGCAACGCCGTCTGAAAATGCCGCCTCTGCTGCCGATGCCGCCGCTTCTGCACCTGCACCTGCCGAACAAAATGCTTCCGAAGCGAAAGCAAAAGGAGAGCAGGCATGAAAGGCTTGATTTGGATTATTGTTTTGTTTGCGGCGGCAGTCGGCTTGGCCTTGGCTGCGAGCGTATATGAAGGCAATGTATATGTGGTGGCGGGCGAAACGATGCTGCGCGTCAATCTGCACGCTTTCGTTATCGGTCTGCTGCTGGCGGTTGTCGTACTCTATCTTTTAGTGCGCCTGCTGGCCGGTATTTTGAATATTCCGGGCCGTTTGCAGCGTTTCGGTTTGGCACGCAAAGGCCGTCACGCAGACAGCCATCTGCAAGCAGCCGGTTTGGCTTATTTTGAGGGCAAATACCAAAAAGCCGAGCAGGAAGCGGCCAAAGTGTTGGCTAACAAAGAAGCGGGCGAGAAGCGCACTTTGGCTTTGATGCTGGCCGCCCACGCCGCCGATGCGATGGATAATGCCGAATTGCGCGAACAGTATCTGACCCAGATTGCCAAGCTGCCGCAGAAAGCCCAGCTCTCGCGCTATCTTTTGCAGGCCGAAAGTGCGCTGAACCGCCGCGATTATCCGGCCGCCCAGGACAATATGCAGGAAGCAGGCCGTCTGAATCCGAACCTGACCCGTCTGGTGCGCCTGCAACTGCGTTACGCTTTCGACCACGGCGATGCGTTGGACGTATTGGACAAAGCCGCCAAGCTGAACAAAGCGGCCGCCATCAATGCTTATGAAACCGAGCAATATCAGGATTGGGCATACCGCCGCCTGCTGGCTTTGGCAAACGATGCCAAAGATATGAAAGCTTGTTTGAAGCGCATTCCGGAAGATGTGCAGAACGGCAGCCTGAGTGCCGCCATCGCCGAGAAATTCGACAGCTTGGGTCTGTATCCGCAAGCGGTGGCTTGGGTGAAAAAACATTATCCGCAAAACCGCGATGCCGCTTTGCTGAAACCGTTTATCCACAGCGTGCGTTATTTGGACGACCGCGACCAGCGCAAAGCCATCGATACCGCCGACGGCTGGCTGAAAAACAGCCCGAGCGATGCCGAGCTTCTGATGTATCTCGGCCAGCTGGCATACAGCAAGCAGCTTTGGGGTAAAGCGCAAGGCTATTTGGAAGCCAGCTTGGCCGTGCGTGAAGATGTCAAAGCGCGTTTGGCCTTGGCCAAAGTGTTTGACGAAACAGGCGACAGCGTACAAGCCGAAGCGCAGCGCAAGCAGGCTTTGGCCGATGCGACGCAGAGCGAAAATTTCGAATTGTTGGAAATTGACGAAAAAGCCGCTTCGTAAATTTGCCGACTGCAAGGCCGTCTGAAAACAGCGATTTCCGAACAGAGGAAAAAGCCGGTTTTTCAGACGGCCTTTTTGTATCCGAACGCGGTTTCCGCATTCAATTCGGCCGAGCTTTCGGGTAGAATAAGCAGCAATTTTTTGCTTGATGCCGTCTGAAAAATGCGGCTGCAAACCAACAGATAAAACCGTAAACAAAGGAAACATTATGCCAGCCTACCGCTCCAAAACCTCCACCCACGGCCGCAATATGGCCGGCGCGCGCGCTTTGTGGCGTGCCACCGGCGTGAGCGATGCCGATTTCGGCAAACCGATTATCGCCATTGCCAACTCGTTCACCCAGTTCGTACCCGGCCACGTTCATCTGCACAATATGGGTCAGCTGGTTGCCCGCGAAATCGAAAAAGCAGGCGGTTTGGCCAAAGAATTCAACACCATCGCAGTGGACGACGGTATCGCGATGGGGCACAGCGGTATGCTGTATTCGCTGCCCAGCCGCGATTTGATTGCCGACAGCGTGGAATATATGGTGAA
>JAUNKU010000041.1 GCA_030532645.1 Neisseria sp.
GCTCGGCGGCTTCTACCGCCTGCTGGACTTCGCGGATGGTTTCCTCAGCTGCACTCTGTCCTTGGCGGGCAGCATCGGCGGCGATAATCCGCTCCAACTCCGCATCGCTCAAACGGTCGATCGGTACTTCTTCGTCCGGCGTAAACGTTACCGGAACAGGAGCTTGCTCCGCTTCGTTTTGCGGCTCTTCGGCAACTGTTTCCGCTTCGGCCTGCGGCTCGGAAGAAATCAGGCTCACTTCGGGCGCACCGCTGTTTTGTTCCGCAGAAGCCATACTGATTTGGGTTTGCGCTTCTTCGCCCTGATTATCCGAATCCAAAGCCTTGCCCAATAAGATACCGGCCACCAGCACCATTGCCGAAGCACCGGCCAAACGGCGGCGGTTGCTGCGTTTCAGTTGCTCGATGGTTTCTTTTTCGCTCGTACGTCTGTCCGTCATTTGCCTTATCTCTCTAAAACAGCCATTACTTCGGCCACCGTATGGAAAGAACCGAAAACCGTTATTCTATCATTTTCCGAAGCTTCCGACACCGCCGTGCGGTAGGCTTCGGACACATCGGCAAACGCTCGCACGCTGCCGATGCCGTGTGCCGCCAGTTTCGCCGCAATTTCATCTGCCGTCATACCGCGCGGCATATCCAAAGGAGCAATCAGCCATTCGTCGAACTGGTCTTGCAGAATATCCAGCACCGCATCTATATCCTTATCGGCCAGCATACTGAACACCGCCATACGTTTTTCAGCAAACGGCAGCTTAATCAGGCTTTGGCGCATCGCACGGGCGGCGTGCGGATTATGGCCGACATCCAAAATCGTCAGCGGACGGCCGGGCAATACTTGGAATCGCCCCGGATTTTCCACCATCAGCAAACCGCGCTTAATTGCGCCAATATCGATGGGCAGACGGCTGTTCAAGCACTCCACCACCGCCAAAGCGCAAGCGGCATTGTTTAATTGGTACGAACCGCGCAGCGCAGGCAGCGGCAGCGCATTGCGGTTGCGCGTATGGCCGTCTGAAAACAAGGCATTTTGCTGCGGATGAAAACGGAACGACCATTGCTGGTTTTCCAAAGTAGCAAAGCCGAAATCGCGTCCGGCATTCAACATATGCGCCCCGATTTCGGCCGCATAATCAGCCACACTTTCCGGCAGCTGAATGCCGCATACTGCCGGTTTGCCTGCCCGGAATACGCCGGCTTTTTCCCGGCCGACCTGTTGGATATCGTCGCCCAAGAATGCCTGATGATCCAAATCCACGCTGGTTACGACCGATACATCGCCGTCAAACACATTGACCGCATCCAAACGGCCGCCCAAGCCGACTTCCAAAATCATCACATCAACTTTTTCGCGGATAAAAATATCCACCGCTGCCAGCGTATTGAATTCAAAATAAGTTAATGAAATTTCACCGCGCGCCGCTTCGATGCGCTCGAAGGCCGCCACAATCGCCTCATCGGAAACCGGCTCGGCATTCACCGCAATACGTTCGTTGAAACGCCGAAGATGCGGGCTGGTCAGCGTTCCCACTTTAAAACCGGCCTGCTTGTAAATCTGCGTCAGAAAAGCGCATACCGAACCTTTGCCGTTGGTTCCGGCCACCACCACAACGGGGCATTCGGGCTGCAAACCCATTCGTGTTTTCACTTCGGCGGTACGCGCCAAGCCCATATCGATTAAGCCGTTGCTGTGCGCCGTTTCCAGATGCGCCAGCCATTCATTCAGCGTTTTTTTGCCCATTTCGGTTTACTTTATTAACTTAATATCAAACTCAGGCCGAAGCCCGAATCGTTCAGACGGTAAAATTGCAAACTATCAAGCCGTGCTTTTTTTTCAGACGGCCTTGCCGCGCTGCTTGTGCATTCCGTAACGCGCCCACAGCAGCAGGCGGCGGTAGTTTCCGCCCTGCACCATATCGGGCAGCAGCGGTTGGTAAATCCTGCCGCCGTCCGTCTGCCAAACCAGCAGGCAGAAATAATGATGGGCAAGACTTTGCGGCAGCAGCTTGGCCGCAACCGCATCGGCCCGTCCGTTCAAATGCAAAACCGCATCGCCGCGCGTATCCGTTTCAATGGCCAGCACCGCATTTTTACCGCGCAATCCTTGCACACGCCAAGCGTGAGCAGCGGCGGCCGCCAATGCCGCTAAACCCAGCCAGATGCGCCAGCCATCAAAATACCGCACAAACACCACAGCCGCTGCGATGTGCAGCAGCAAAACAAACGCCGTCCCTTTTTCAGACGGCCTGATGTCGGCGCGAAACGGCTGCATTGTTTATAGATTAACGGTCGTGGTCGAAAACAGGTGTTACCTGCAAATCGGAATCTTCCATATCCAAAACCATATCGTTGATTTCAATATCGAAAAATTCCCAAAATTCTTGCAAACCGCGTGCTTTCGGCCATTTATTTACATCTTCTTCCCAACCGGCCAGCTCGGATTCGAAAATCGCTTCGTAACGCTCGTCAAAATACGCCACCACTTCTTCCGGCGAATCAAATTCAGGCACGAGAAACACGGTGCAGTTGGTGCGGATTTGCTCCAAAGTCAGCTCTGGCGCGTTTTCATCGGTAGATTTCAGCCAGTCGAGAAATTTCTGCGTCGGTTTGACCACCACCGCGCTGCGATCGACAAAATACATCGGAATGTCCTTTTTTCTTTATTCAAGCGTCAAGATGCGGATTGTACTTCATCAGCCTGCAAACGCAAACCGTGAAAGCAGCCGGACACTCGGCAAAGCAAGGCCGTCTGAAAAACGCTGCGCTGCCTTAAAGCACATTTTCAGACGGCTTCATCGCAAACTTAGCATTATTCTTTTTTGCCAAACCGCTGCTTTTGTGTTAAAAATCGTTAAAACACAAATCAAAAAGGCACTGCCAAGCAAAACAACAAGCACGGCCTGCGCTCACAAGGTGCGGAAGCCGCTGCAATAAAAAGGAGAAATGTTGTGGATTTAAACCAATTAAAATCCTTTATCGCCGTCGCCCAGCACCGCAATCTCACGCAAGCCGCCGAGCGGCTGTTTCTGTCGCAACCGGCCGTCAGCGCGCAAATCAAAGCACTGGAAAACTATCTCGACACCAGCCTGTTTATCCGCACCAGCAACGGTATGGAACTGACCCGCGCCGGTGAAGTTTTCCTGCCCGAAGCCGAAGCGCTGATGCAGCACCGCCACAAGCTGGAACAGTTTGCCAAAACGCTCTCCTGCGACTACACCGAAGAAGCCGACATCGGCCTGATCCACCCTGTGGACAGCCAGAAAGTCAGCCGTTTGGTGAAAAATATCCGCACCGCATCGCCGGAAACCCAGCTGCATATCCAATACGGTATGAGCGGCGAGATTTTTACGCGCATTCTGGATAAAAAACTGCACGGCGGCTTTTTCCTCGGCACGCTCAACCACCGCGGCATCCGCAGCCTGTTTTTGGAAAATATCTACTACTCGCTGATCTGCCCGAAAAGCCTGCTGGACGAAATCCCCGATCCGACACCGCAAAGCCTGGAACCGTTCACTTGGATTGAAATGTCCGGCTCCGCCAGCAGTAACAAACACTTGCAGCAATTCTGGCGCAGCAACCGTCTCGCGCCGAAACGCCAGATTATTTGCGACTATCCGCAAACCATCATCGATTTAGTATGCGACGGCGTGGGCATTGCAATGGTTCCTTACCATAAAGCGCAAGCGGCGATTCAGGCCGGACGGCCGATTGCAGTACTCGACCAATTCCGCCAAACCCTGCCGCTTTACTTTATCTATCTGGACGAGTTCGAACAGGACAGAAGCCTGAAACTGATTAAGCAGTGTGTAGAAAACATTTGGCAGCAACAGGCCGTCTGAAAAACCGCATTTATTATGTGATGCGGTCAAACAAAAATGCCGTCTGAAAGAAACCTTGCAAAGATTTTTCAGACGGCATTTTTTGTCATTTTATCGATCAAAACGCAGGCAATCCGTTTTTAAACCGCCGCATCCGAAGTTTCACCGGTACGGATCCGGATAGCCTCTTCCACCGGCAGGATAAAAATCTTACCATCGCCGATTTTGCCCGAACGCGCCGCTTCGATAATCGCCTCTACCGCACGCTCGACCTGATCGTCGCTCAACACCAATTCCAATTTGATTTTCGGCAGGAAATCAACAGCATACTCCGCACCGCGGTAAATCTCGGTATGCCCTTTCTGGCGACCGAAACCTTTCACTTCCGTTACCGTCATACCGGTAATACCGATGTCGGTCAGCGCTTCGCGCACATCGTCCAATTTAAACGGTTTGATAACCGCTTCGATTTTTTTCATCTCGTTCTCCCAAGAAATCTGCAAACCGCAAAAAATTATCACAAACCGCCCGTTCACTCAATCGATTTAAGCACGCCGTAATACATATTTTTACAGTATAATTGCGGCTTTTCTTAATCAACCGATTTTGCGAGCCATCATGTCAGTTGTTTTGTCCCTGCGCGGCGCGTCCGCCCTGTCCCCGTTCCGAATTGAAAAACTGTTGCAAAAAGCCACCGCACTCGGCTTGCCTGCGGCAGAAATGGAAAGCCGTTTCTGGTATTTCGTTGAAAGCGAAGCCGCGCTGCCTGCGGCAGAAACCGAAAAACTGCAAGCCCTGCTGTCCGCCGAAGCCGTGTCTGCCGATGAACGCAACGGCGCAACTTTATTCCTGATTGTGCCGCGCCTTGGCACGATTTCGCCGTGGGCCTCCAAAGCCACCGACATCGCCCACAACTGCGGTTTAACCGGCATCCGCCGCATTGAGCGCGGTATGGCCGTGTGGCTTTCAGGCAGCCTGAATGCCGAACAAAAACAACTGTGGGCAAGCCTGCTGCACGACCGCATGACCGAATCCGTGCTGCCCGATTTTCAGACGGCAGCGCAACTGTTCGCCCACCCCGAAGCGCAAACCTTCGGCACGGTGGACTTGCTCGGCGGCGGCAAAGCCGCGTTGGAAAACGCCAACCGCGAACTCGGCCTCGCCTTGTCGCCCGATGAGATTGATTACCTGCTGGACAACTATCGGGCTTTGCAGCGCAACCCGTCCGATGTGGAGCTGATGATGTTCGCCCAAGCCAACAGCGAACACTGCCGCCACAAAATCTTTAATGCTGATTTTATTTTGGACGGCGAAAAACAAGAAAAATCGCTGTTCCGCATGATTCGCGACACCCACGAAGCCAGCCCCGCAGGCACGGTGGTCGCGTATAAAGACAACTCGTCCGTGATTGAAGGCGCAACCATCGGCCGCTTCTATCCCGACCAAGACCGCAACTACCGTTTCCACGAAGAAAACACCCACATCATCATGAAGGTGGAAACGCACAACCACCCCACCGCCATCGCCCCGTTTGCGGGCGCGGCCACCGGCGCGGGCGGCGAAATCCGCGATGAAGGCGCAACGGGGCGCGGTTCGCGGCCGAAAGCCGGTTTGACCGGATTCACCGTGTCCAACCTGAACCTGCCCGACCTGCCGCAGCCGTGGGAACAGCCTTACGGCAAGCCCGAACACATCGCCAGCCCGTTGGACATTATGATTGACGGCCCGATTGGCGGCGCGGCGTTCAACAACGAATTCGGCCGCCCCAACCTGCTGGGCTACTTCCGCACCTTTGAAGCCGAGCATTCAGGCAGCCTGCGCGGTTACCACAAGCCGATTATGATTGCCGGCGGCTTGGGCAACATCCACGCGGAACAAACGCATAAACACGAAATCCCCGAAGGCGCATTGCTGATTCAGCTTGGCGGCCCCGGTATGCTGATTGGACTCGGCGGCGGTGCGGCTTCCTCAATGGACACCGGCAGCAACAGCGCCGATTTGGACTTCAACTCCGTGCAGCGCGGCAACCCCGAAATCGAACGCCGCGCCCAAGAAGTGATTGACCGTTGCTGGCAGCTTGGCGCGGACAACAACCCGATTATCTCCATTCACGACGTGGGCGCGGGCGGCCTGTCCAACGCCTTCCCCGAATTGGTGAACGATGCCGGTCGCGGCGCGGTGTTTGCCCTGCGCGATGTACCGTTGGAAGAACACGGCCTGAACCCGATGCAGATTTGGTGCAACGAAGCGCAAGAGCGTTACGTTCTCGCCGTGCTGCCTGAAAACTTGGACGTGTTCCGCGAAATCTGCGAACGCGAACGCTGCCCGTTTGCCGTGGTCGGCACGGCAACGGATGACGGCCATTTGCAGGTGCGCGACGACTTGTTCACCAACCACCCCGTGGACTTGCCGCTCAACGTATTGCTCGGCAAACCGCCGAAAACCACCCGCCGCGACAGCACGGTAACGCCGTCTGAAAAAACGTTCAACGCGGGCAAATACGATTTGCGCGAATCGGCGTACCGCGTGTTGAGCCTGCCCGCCGTGGCCGCCAAACACTTCCTGATTACCATCGGCGACCGCAGCGTGGGCGGCATGACCCACCGCGACCAAATGGTGGGCGCATACCAAACGCCCGTGGCCGACTGCGCCGTTACCCTGATGGGCTTTGACACCCATCGCGGCGAAGCGATGAGTATGGGCGAGAAGCCCGCGCTGGCCTTGTTTGACGCGCCTGCATCGGGTCGGATGTGCATCGGCGAAGCGATTACCAACCTTGCCGCCACCAACATCGGCGACATCGGC
Source organism: Neisseria sp. (assembly GCA_030532645.1). Classification (GTDB taxonomy): domain Bacteria; phylum Pseudomonadota; class Gammaproteobacteria; order Burkholderiales; family Neisseriaceae; genus Neisseria. Next base: position 6,623 of record JAUNKU010000041.1, read on the forward strand.
AACATCAAGCTGTCCGCCAACTGGATGGCTGCCTGCGGCGTGGCGGGCGAAGACGAAAAGCTGTACCGCACCGTGCAAGCCGTTTCCGAGACTTGCCAACAGCTTGGCATCAGCATTCCCGTGGGCAAAGACAGCCTTTCCATGAAAACCGTGTGGCAGGAAAACGGCGAACAGAAAGCCGTTACTTCGCCGCTCAGCCTGATTATTTCCGCGTTTGCGCCGGTGCAAGACGTGCGCAAAACCGTTACCCCCGAATTGAAAAACGTGGCCGACAGCGTGTTGCTGGCGGTGGATTTGGGCTTCGGCAAGGCGCGAATGGGCGGCTCGGCGTTGAGCCAAGTGTGGAACGATTTGGGCGGCGAAAGCCCCGACATCGATTCAGGCAGCCTGAAAGCGTTTTACAATGTGATTCAGCAGCTTGTTGCCGAAAACAAATTGCTGGCCTACCACGACCGTTCGGACGGCGGCCTGTTTGCCACGCTGGCGGAAATGGCGTTTGCAGGCGGCATCGGCTTGGACATCAATTTGTCCACGCCGTACAAATCGGGCGATTGGAGCAACGAAGAAGCCCTGCGCGTTTTATTTAACGAAGAATTGGGCGCAGTTATCCAAATCAAGCGCGAAGATTACGCTGCCGTGAAAGCCGCCTTTGACAACAGCGGTTTGTACGATGCGCAAAAACTGTATGAAGCAGCGGATATGCCGGTGCGGATCATCGGCCGTCCGAATGCCGACAAACGCCTGCGCATCTTCAACCATTGCGATGAAATCACCGGCAGCGAAATCAATTTCGGTGTCAGCGATTGCGAAAACGTGCGCCAGATGTTCTTGGACGAAAGCCTGCTGGATTTGCAAAAAACGTGGCAGCAAACCTCGTACCAAATCCAACGTCTGCGCGACAACCCCGAATGCGCCGACAGCGAATTTGCCCTGATTGGCGATGAAAAAACGCGTTTGTTTGCCGATGTACCATTTGACGTACGCGAAGACATCGCCGCGCCGTTTATCAACGCAGGCACGAAGCCGAATATCGCCATTTTGCGCGAACAAGGCGTAAACGGCCATTTGGAAATGGCGGCGGCGTTTACCCGCGCGGGCTTTAATGCGGTGGACGTGCATATGTCCGACCTGATGGCTGGGCGCGTAAACTTGGCCGATATGCAGATGTTGGCGGCCTGCGGCGGCTTCAGCTACGGCGACGTACTCGGCGCGGGCGAAGGTTGGGCGAAATCGATTCTGTTCCACCCCGCGCTGCGCGACCAATTCGCCGAATTTTTCGCCCGCCCCGACACGCTGACGCTGGGCGTGTGCAACGGCTGCCAAATGGTCAGCAACCTTGCCGAGATTATTCCGGGTGCGGAAGCATGGCCGAAGTTTAAACGCAATGCCAGCGAACAGTTTGAAGCGCGTCTGAGCATGGTGCGCGTGCCGAAGTCGCCGAGCGTGATTTTGGCGGAAATGACGGGGGCGATGTTGCCGGTGGTGGTGAGCCACGGCGAAGGCCGCGCCGATTTTGCCGCGCACGGCGGCAACGTTCCGCACGATTTGGCCGTTGCCCTGCAATACATTGACGGCACGGGCGAAATCACGCAAACCTATCCGCTCAACCCGAACGGCTCGCCGCAAGGCATCGCGGGCGTAACCAACGCAGACGGCCGCGTAACGATTATGATGCCGCATCCGGAACGCGTGTTCCGCACCGCGCAGATGAGCTGGTCGCCTGCCGATTGGCAAGACAGCGAAAGCAGCGGCTGGTACCGCCTGTTTGCCGGCGCACGCAAAGCCTTGGGTTAAAACCCGTTTTTCAGACGGCATCGCCAAACAGATGCCGTCTGAAAACCGAAGCATTTTCCGCATCATCAAAACCAAGCCCGAACCTTCCGTTCGGGCTTTTTTTGCACACTGTTTCTCCATACAAAAACGGATACTTCCACCAAGAAATATCCGTTTCCGTTTGCTGAATGCCCGTTCTTACCACGCCTCGCCCAGCAACTGCTCGCGCGTCAGCAGGAAGACAAACCCGTCGCCGCCGCTGGTTTCCAGCCAAACAAACGGCAATTCCGGATAAGCCGCTTCCAGCACATCGCGGTTGTGGCCGATTTCCACCAGCAACACGCCTTTCGGGTTCAAATATTTTGCCGCGTGCAGCAGAATTTGGCGCGTAGCGTCCAAGCCGTCGCTGCCGCTGCCCAAGGCCAATTCCGGCTCGTGCAGATATTCTTCCGGCAATGCCTCCACCGATTCGGCATCGACATACGGCGGATTGGACACAATCAAATCGTAAGTGCCTTCCAAACCTTCGAACAAATCGGTGTGAATCAGATTGATGCGCTCTTCCAAGCCGTAGCTTTCCACATTGATGGCAGCCACTTCCAGCGCATCCAAGCTGATGTCCACCGCATCGATTTCGGCATCGGGATAATGGTGCGCCATCTGAATCGCCAGCGTGCCGCTGCCGGTACACAAATCCAATGCACGGTGCACCAGTTCGTCATACTCGATCCACGGCGTAAGCGGCTCGCCCAACAGCTCGTAAATAAACGAACGCGGCACAATCACGCGCTCGTCCACATAAAAATCAAAACCGCCCTGCCAAGCCTGATTGGTCAGATAAGCAACCGGCACACGCTCGGTTACCCGCCGCTCGATCAAAGCCAGCACCGCCTCTTTTTCAGACGGCAGCAGCTTGGCATCCAAATAAGGATCAAGCATATCCAAAGGCAGATTCAGCGTATGCAGAATCAGATAAGTGGCTTCATCGTGCGCATTATCGCTGCCGTGGCCGAAAAACAGCTCGGCTTCGTTAAAACGGCTGACGGCAAAACGCAGCAGATCGCGGACGGTATTCAAATGTTGTGCGGCTTCGGCAAACATAAAGGCTTTCTTGTCATATTGAAAATATCGAGCAACGGATTATACCTGTGGCAGCGCAGCGGATAAAGCAAGGCCGTCTGAAAACTGCATCAGGCTTTTCAGACGGCCTTTCGGCTTTTCTCAAGATTTCAACCATTTTTCCCGACAATGGTCATACAGCCAATTAAACAGAAAAGCATATACGCTGACCGCAGCCGTCAATGCAATATCCGCCCCCAATGCCTGCCATAAGTTCAGCGACAAAAAATAAGCAAGCAGAGGTACGGTTGCCAGCAGCAAGCCGCCTTCAAACAAAGCCGTATGAAAGACACGCAGCATCACACCCCGGCTGATGCGCGGTGCGGTAAAGATTTGGTCGAACACAAAATTGAATACGATATTCCACGCCAAGGCAGCAAGCGAAATCAAAATGCCGATACCCAAAGCCTTGCTCGAACCGGTATCCGCAAAGCCTGCCATCAAAACGGCAGACAGCAATATTGCACCGGCTTCAAATAAAACAGCGTGTAAAATCCGTTCCTTAACAGTCATTACTACAGCTCTCAAAGCAGCCGTTTTGCACGGCATACCCGTTTCAGCAAACAGAAAAGCCGTCTGAAAACAGCGGCAATTATTGTTTTCAGACGGCCTCGAATGTTCCCTTTAATCTGGAATCAATATTTCGCGCTGACCAATTTGCCGTTACTGTACACCTGCTGTTTCATCACATTGCCGTTATAGGCATACACGGTCAGTGCGCCGTCTTGCGGATGGGCATTGAACACAAACAGACTGCTCTTGGCGATTTCCATCGGATCGGTACGTTTTTGGCCGTTGTCGTAGAAATCCTGCACCACATAAGCATCGCTGCTGCGTTTGCTGATCAGCTTGCGCAGATAGCCGCCTTTGACCGCTTGGTCGCTGGTTTGGCCTTGCGCGTCGAAATACGTCAGAATCTGCTCGCCGACTACGGGCGTTTCGCCTTGCTCGCTGCCGCCGGCCGTACCGATTTTGTCGAATTTAATCGGGATATTCACGGAAGTACCCAAGCCGACGTGGTTGCCGAGCATACCGCCCAAACCGAGATTGACAGACATTCCGGAAGTGCCGACGCTGCACGCGGCCAAAAATGCGCTGCTCAAAACGGCAGCCAGAGTTGCTTTTTTCATTGCGGTTCCCATCTTCCTTTTCAGACGGCCTGCCCTCTCCGGCAAGGCCGTCTGAAAAATATAACAAATTAAAACGGCAAGTATAACGGCTTTTCGGCACACTGCCTCCGCTGCTAACAATTCTTAGCATTCAGCTGCCGAAAGTGTCGCAAAACGGGCTATAATCCGCCTTATTTTTCATTTTCCGGAGAAAGCGATGCGCCGCTTAAAATTCACTAAAATGCACGGTTTGGGCAACGATTTTATGGTTATCGACGGCACCGGCCAGCCTTTCAATCCTGCCGAAGCGCCGCTGACCGAGTGGGCAGACCGCCATACGGGCATCGGTTTCGACCAGCTTTTGCTGGTGGAAAAAGCCGGCTCGGAGGCAGTGGATTTCCGCTACCGCATTTTCAACGCCGACGGCAGCGAAGTGGAGCAATGCGGTAACGGAGCACGCTGCTTTGTGCGCTTTGTCAGCGATAAAGGTTTGACGGATAAAAAAGAAATTTTGGTGGAAACCGCGCGCGGCGTGATTGTACCGAAGCTGCTGGACAACGGCTTAGTTACCGTGGATATGGGCAAACCGCGTTTTATGCCGTCTGAAATCCCGTTCACCCCGACCGACGGCGAACAGCCGGACGCGCTGACGCATTGGGTAAGCGCCGGTTTGGACAGCGTGCAGCTCGGCGTAGTCAATATGGGCAATCCGCACGCGGTGCTGCTGGTGGAAGACACCGAAGGCGCGCCGGTCGAACATTTGGGCGCGGCATTGGAATCGCATCCGCAATTTCCCGAGCGCGTAAATGTCGGCTTTATGCAGGTTGTCGATCCGCGCCACATCAAGCTGCGCGTATTTGAGCGGGGCGTGGGCGAAACGCAGGCCTGCGGCACGGGCGCGTGTGCGGCGGCGGTACACGGTATCCGCATCGGATTACTGGATAGCGGCGAAGATATCCGCGTATCGTTGCCGGGCGGCGATTTGCTGATTTCCTGGCAGGACGGCGGGCCTGTTTTGATGACCGGCCCAGCGGTTACCGTATTCGAAGGCGAGCTGGCATACTGATGGTGCTGCCCGAAACTCTTTCTTCCATTGTAGGAAACGGCGTATTTTGGCTGCAAATCGCCTATCTTATCGGCTTTTTACAGCTTTTCCGCAGCAATCGCGCCATACCGGGCATTATTTTATTCGGCACGGTTTGGCTGTTTTTCGCCGCAGTCTTGAAATTTGCCGCACCGCTGCCCGCAGGCTGGCTTCCGACATTGCAAGTCAATCTGATTCCGCTTGCCTTGTTTGTCTCCGGCCTGCCGCTGCTGGCAAACCGCCTGCGCCGCAAACAAAACCGCTGGCAGATAAACGCCTCCCTGCCGCTGGC
>JAUNKU010000042.1:0-3273 GCA_030532645.1 Neisseria sp.
ATGTTGAGCCGCAAACCGCGAAGCAGGCAGCCGCCGCAGCCAAAAAAGCGCGTCAGGTCAACGCTGCTAAACGCGCCACCAGCTTTTTCGGCGTGCTTACTACCGAATTGGCGTTCAATAAAGGCGATAAACGAGGTGCTTTGAAGGCTTACCGCATTTTATTCGACCGCACCCAAGACCCTGCTGTGGCCGAACGTGCAATGGAAATTGCCGTAGGTTTGCAGGATTTTCAGCAAGCCGAACAAATTTATCAGGCTTGGCAAAAAAACAGCCAAGCTGCTGAAACGCCTGAATTCCGGCGGATGAGTTGGCTGCGCCATATGATGATTGGCGAATATGCACAAGCAGGAGAGCATTTTGCTGAGGTATTGCAGTTTGCAGATGATCGTCAACGTGCGGCGATGTTTTCTATTGTTCTGAAAACGGTAACAGGTCAAGAAAAAGCGCTGTCGGCTTTGGCAAAAACAGTGCATAAGGAAGCGAAACGCTATGTCAATCTGCCGGAAGCGGCAACGGCTGATGCAGTAGTAAGCGCGTTGCTTGGCAATAATAAAGATGCAGTCGCCGCGTTGCACCGTTTTACCGGGCTGGATATTGATCTGAATGAGCAGATTATGCTCAAACTTTTTCTGTTGAGTAACCGTTTTGCAGACGTTCGCAGCCGCTTTCTTGAAGAAATGGATGCGAATACAGTTAAGGCTGAATGGTTGGCCTTCAAGATTGATTATCTGCTGGAACAAAGACGGGATAAAGAGATTTATCCTTTATTGCAGAAATTGCTGAATGAGCAACCAAGCGACTATTATCTGTATGTTTTGGAGAGAGTGGCCGAACGGTTGGGTAAAAGCAGTGAAGAAGTAGAAGCGTATTACGAACGTGCTTATCAAATGCTTGCTGATGATGAACGTTCAGAATTGGCCTTGCAGCGGGCAAGGGGGTGGTTTGAGAAGGGTAAATATCCACAGGCTCGGTATTGGGCGGATAAAATTGTTGATAAGCAATATGCCTTTGATAAAGCTGTTGTAAACTTAATGGCTCTGGTTGGTTCGAACGAGTGGGCAGCGGCTGAGGAAGCATTGGCAAGCATTAAAAAGCTTGATAAGAAAGAAGGTGTGGTTGTTGATGAGCGCAATCTTTACCGTACCGAGATGATATTAATTCGAGCGGAAAACAATCCGCAAGTGCAACAAGCGAGATTGGATAAGTTTGAACAATCTTTGCCGGAAAGTATGCGGCAAGATTTCCGCACGGAGCTGATTTATGCTCGTGCAATGATGTATGCCGACCGCTTGAACCAACCAGAGAAAGCCGTTGCCGATTTACGGGTTTTGCTGGCAGAAGATCCGAATAATCCGACGCTCCAAAACTCTTTGGGCTACACTTTATTAGATGTGCCGAATGCCGATTTGCAGGAAGCCTTGATTTTGGTAAAAAAGGCTTACGCACAGCTGCCGGATAATGGTGCGGTTAACGACAGCGTCGGCTGGGCGTATTTCCGTTTGGGCGATGCGGAAAGCGCATTGCCGTATCTGGAATTTGCTTGGAAAAAAGATCAAGAAGCTGAAATTGCCGCGCATTTGGGCGAAGTTTTACTGAACTTGGGGCGTGCAGATGAAGCGCAAAAAGTGTTTGAAGCAGGTAATTTGCTGAAAAACAGCGGTCGGCGCGTGTTTGATGAAACTGTAAAACGCTTGGGCATTGTTTTGCCGAAACCGTAATTGCAAAGGCCGTTTGAAAACTAAGGGTTTGCGTAATTGAAACCGCCGTTTTTCAGACGGCCTTGAAAGTGAAATGAAGGAAACCGATGAGAAAAATCTTTTTGCCTGCTTTGATGTCGGGCTGGTTGCTGGCCGCCTGCGCTGCGCCGGATATGCCGCAAACTGCCTCTTGGCAGCCTGAGCGCGAGATTGCCGATTTTGCCGCCGAAGGCCGTTTGGCGGTGAATGTCGACGGTAAGGGCTATTACGCTAATTTTGATTGGGCGTGGCAAAACGGCGTGCAGACAATCGACATCAATACGCCGCTGGGCAATACGCTGGGTAGTTTGTGTCAGGATAAAATCGGCGTGTTGGCGGCAAACAGCAACGGCGAAGTATTTTATGCCGACAGTCCGCAAACATTGAGCCGCAAGCTGCTTGGTTTTGCCTTGCCTTTGGAGCATTTGAATGCTTGGGCGAACGGCTATTGGACGGCATCGCTGCCGCATCAGGTGAATGCAGACGGCAGTTTGCAGCAGGCGGATTGGCGGATTGAGCGCAGTGTCGGAGCAGACGGGCAATGGAAAAGCCTGACTGCCGAAAATCCGAAATTGTCTATGAAGCTGGTGTTTTCCGATGTGCAGAGCGGCCGTCAGGAAGATGCACCCGAGCAATGCGAAGCGAGAACGGCCAAATGAACATTCCTGCATCTGCCCAAGCTTTTCCGGCTCCGGCTAAGCTGAACCTCGATTTGCGGATAACCGGCCGCCGTGCCGATGGTTATCACAATCTGGAAAGCATTTTCTGCCTGATTGATTTGCAGGATACGGTGTACCTTGCACCGCTCGAAGACGGAAAAATCATTTTGCATACGCCGACGGACGGCATCGCACCAGAGCAGGATTTGGCTTACCGTGCAGCCGCTGCTTTGCAGGCGCATCTGGCTTCGCCGTTGGGTGTGGAAATCTGGCTGGACAAACGTATTCCTACCGGTGGCGGTTTGGGCGGCGGCAGTTCTGATGCAGCTACCGTTTTGCTGGCTTTGAACCGTTTGTGGCAAGGCCGTCTGAAAACGGAAGAATTGATTGAAATCGGCGTGACATTGGGTGCGGACGTGCCTTTTTTCCTGTTCGGGCGCAATGCGTTCGCCAAAGGTATCGGCGAAAAATTGCAGCAAATTGATGTTCCGAAACAATGGTATGTTGTTGCAAGGCCGGACGTGCACGTTGCTACCGGCAAAATTTTTTCGCACGAACGCTTGACACGAAATTCCGAACCCAGCATAATGCCGACTTTCCAGAGTTTGCAGCCGTTCAGAAACGATATGCAGCAAGTGGTTTTGGAAGAATATAAAGAAGTTGCCGATTTATATTGCTTTTTGGAGCAATTCGGAAAACCTTTAATGACCGGCTCAGGTTCTTGTGTTTTCCTTACATTCGGTGATTTGGAAGCAGCAAAAGCAGTCAGCCTGCAAGTTGCACAAAAGTATCAAGTTTATCTGGCGGAAGGTTTGCAAGAGCATCCGTTGTCGGGTAAGTAAAGTTTTCAGTGTTGGGGATTCGCCAAGTTGGTTAAG
>JAUNKU010000042.1:3373-11988 GCA_030532645.1 Neisseria sp.
GCATCGGATTTTGATTCCGACATGCGTAGGTTCGAATCCTACATCCCCAGCCAAACCCTTTTTGGGGATTCGCCAAGTTGGTTAAGGCATCGGATTTTGATTCCGACATGCGTAGGTTCGAATCCTACATCCCCAGCCAAATAAAAGCGTGTAAGTTATCTTGCACGCTTTTAGTGCTTTTAAGGCTGTATTATTTCCGCTGATGCCGTCTGAAAGTCTGCTGCTGCCGAGTTGAGCGTGTTGATAGGGCTTGATCGGCGGCGGAAAGGCCGGCGGTTTGGGCGGAACGTGTAAAAAAAGCGTGAAGAAAAGGGCGCTTTTGCGTATAATGCCCGCGCATCGGCATAAAGCCCTTTCGGCAAAGGAAGCACAATGTTTCCGGATAATCAGGACAATTCAGTTTCAGGTGAAAAAATGGCATACGACAGCTTGATGGTGTTTACCGGCAATGCAAATCCGCGTTTGGCGGAAAATGTAGTGAAACATTTGGATATTTCGCTCGGTAAAATTTCGGTAAACAAATTTTCAGACGGCGAAATCGCCGTTGAGCTGTTGGAAAACGTACGCGGCCGCGATGTATTTATTTTGCAGCCGACTTGTGCGCCGACCAATGACAATCTGATGGAAATCCTGACAATGGCCGATGCGCTGAAACGTGCTTCCGCAGGCCGTATTACCGCTGCGATTCCTTATTTCGGCTATGCCCGCCAAGACCGCCGTCCGCGTTCTGCGCGTGTACCGATTTCTGCGAAACTGGTGGCGAATATGCTTTATTCCGCCGGTATCGACCGCGTTTTGACGGTTGATTTGCACGCCGACCAAATCCAAGGTTTCTTCGATATTCCGGTGGACAATATTTACGCTACCCCGATTTTGATTAACGACATCAAGCAGCAGCGCATTGAAAACCTGACCGTGGTCAGCCCTGATGTCGGCGGTGTGGTGCGCGCACGCGCTGTGGCGAAAATGCTGCAAGCCGATTTGGCGATTATCGACAAGCGCCGTCCGAAAGCGAATGTGGCGGAAGTGATGAATATCATCGGTGAAATCGAAGGCCGCACCTGCCTGATCGTGGACGATATGATCGATACGGCCAACACGCTGTGCAAAGCCGCATCTGCGCTGAAAGAGCGCGGAGCCGAGCGCGTATTGGCTTATGCGACCCACCCTGTGTTCTCCGGCGAAGCCATTGCACGCATCAGCTCTTCCGACATTGACCAAGTTGTGGTAACCGATACCATTCCTTTGTCACAAGCCGGTGAAGCCTGTCCGCGTATCCGCCAAGTCAGCATCGGCGGTCTGCTGGCCGAAACGGTGCGCCGCATCAGCAATGAAGAATCTGTGTCTTACCTCTTCAACGAAGAGGTAACCGCAAACGGCGCGATTTTCCTGCCATAAGCAGGAAATGCGCTTGGAGACCGTCTGAAAACGGCCTTTAAAACTAGCTGCCCCAAACTGGTCGCGGTGTAAGGCAGTTTGTTCTTTATCTTAACTTTAATCCTATTTTGGAGTTTTTATTATGTCATTCGAATTAGTTGCTACTCTGCGCGATGCCCAAGGTACGGGTGCGAGCCGCCGCCTGCGTCGCGAAGGCAAAACCCCTGCTGTTGTATACGGCGACAACCAAGAAGCAGTTGCTGTGGCCGTTGACCACAAAACCGTGTTCTACGCTTTGGACAAAGAGTCTTTCCACACTTCTTTGATCAAACTGAACTTGGACGGCAAAACCCAAGACGTTATCGTGCGCGATTTCCAAGTGCATCCTTTCCGTCAAGAAGTTCAACACATCGACTTCCAAGTGGTTGATTTGAATAAACCTCTGAAAATCCGCATTCCTGTACACATTGTAAACGCTGAGAAATCTCACGCGGTTAAATTGCAATCAGGCCGTGTTTCTCTGTTGGCTACCGGTGTTGACGTGATTGTTGATCCGAAAAACATTCCTGCCGCGTTGGAGCTGGATTGCGAAAACGTGGTTGCCGGCGACATTCTGCACTTGTCTGACATCACTTATCCGGAAGGCGTTACCAGCGTTGCCCTGAAACGTAACTCTAACTTGGCGATTGCTACCGTTACCGGTAAAAAACGCTAATCGTTGATACGGAAAAATCCCGTTGCGCCAAAGCAGCGGGATTTTTTTATCCGGGAAAACCGGTAAACAAAAAAAGGCCGTCTGAAAATACGCTTCGGGTATTTTTCAGACGGCCTTGATTGTGCGGTTATCTCCGTTTGCCGTATTTGCTTGTCAGCCAAGTATAAAGAGCGGCTGTCAGCAGAGATTTGAGGATTAAGCCCGAGTAGTTTACCGCTTCCTGCCAAACAAAATAATCCAGCAGTAAATGAACTGAGGCAAATAGTACGACAAACAGCAGAAAACGGCGGATATTGTGTGTCACCAAGGTGTTACGCTAAGTGCTGACCAATCAGATGCAGCATTTGCGCCAATACTTTCGGATTGGCGGCAACGATGTCGCCGCTTTCCAGCCAGCCTTGCTCGCCCTGCATATCGGTAACAATCGCACCGGCTTCTTTGGCAATCAGCGCACCGGCGGCGATGTCCCAAGGTTTCAGATTAAATTCAAAGAAACCGTCGAAACGGCCGGTTGCCAGCGAGCACAAATCCAATGAAGCGGCACCTTCGCGGCGTGCGCCTGCGGTTTTTGTCAGAAAGTCGCGCAAAATCGCCAGATAAGTGTCCATCATACTTTGATCAACTACCGGAAAACCGGTACCGATTAGGCATTGGTTCAATTCGATGCGGTTGGATACGCGGATACGGCGGTCGTTCAGCAAAGCACCTTTGCCGCGCGAAGCCATATAAACGTCATTGTGTTCCGGCGCATATACCAAGGCTTCCTGCAATACGCCTTTGTGCAACAGCGCCATTGAAATCGCGTATTGCGGATGGCCGTGCAGATAGTTGGTGGTGCCGTCGAGCGGGTCGATAATCCATTCGAAATCGGAACCGGCATTGCCGTGAGCGCCGCTTTCTTCGGTGGTGATTTTGTGTTGGGGATAAGCGTCCAGAAGCGCATTTACCAAAATGCTTTCGGAAGTTTTGTCGATATCGGAAACAAAATCGTTAAACGCTTTGCTGTCTACTTTGACATTGTTCAAATCGTTGGCGGCGCGGATCATCATATCGCCGGCGCGGCGGGCGGCTTTGAAAGCCGTATTCAAAAAGGGGTTCATAATCGGAGATTTCCTGTAAAAAACCGCCGTCGGCAGGTACAATGCCGCCGACAAAGCGTTTAATGATTGTTAAAGAGCAGAAAACGCGCATTATACCCGCAATTTATTTGGACAACATTAAGAAAATGGATAAACCGATTGTGCCCGATTATCTGACAAACATCGCCGTGGTGCTGACGCGCACCAGCCATCCGGCCAACATCGGCTCGGCCGCGCGCGCGATGAAAACGATGGGATTGAGCCGTTTGGTGCTGGTGGCACCGAATTTGATGCAGACGCCGATGACGGCCGAGCCACCGGTGTTCGATCCTGAAAATGCCGCCGCTTTCAAGCTGCCCGAAGAGAGTTTTATTCTGGCTTCCGGCGCGACCGATGTTTTGGAAAACGCCAAAATTGTCGCAACTTTGGACGAAGCGCTGGCCGATACGGTATTGAGTTGCGCCTTAACCAGCCGTAAACGCGAGCTGACCGCACCGCTGCAAACACCGCGCGAACTCACGCCCGAGCTGCTGGCCGCCGCGCAAGCCGGTTTTCAGACGGCCTTGGTGTTCGGCAACGAAACGCGCGGCCTGAGCATCGAAGAAGTACAGGCCTGCAACCGTTTGATGACGATTAACGGCAATCCCGATTATTTTTCGCTCAACCTCGCGCAAGCCGTGCAGGTGGCGGCGTATGAGATTTTCAGTCAAGTCGGCACGGATATGAGCCATTTGAAGCACGACAAACACACCGCTACGCACGAGCAGATTGTCGGTATGATGAACCATATGGAAAGCCTGATGAACGATGTCGGCTTTTTCAACCGCCGCAACAGCGAGCGGATGATGCGCCGTCTGCAAAACCTGTTTGCCCGTGCCGGTACGGAAACCGAAGACATCGACATTATGCGCGGTTTTTTCAATACCTTGAAAAAAAATCTGAAACCGCGGGATTGAGTGCAAAGGCCGTCTGAAAACGGCGGTTTCAGGAAAGAAGCTACCGTTTGAGTAGGGTAAGGCAGGAAGTTTTTATCGGTTCGGCAGACGGTTGTGTCGGCTGTAAACCTTCGGAAACTTAATGTAATGCTTAAAACCAATACGCCGTCATAAAATAAATACGAAATAAATACGCCGTCATACTCGGGCTTGACCCGAGTATCTCCCCCCATTTTTTTGGGGGGCGGAACACCGTTTTGGCTTCCGGATTTTCGTTCTTTATTCTTTAATTTACAAAAAAGATTGCTCGAAGTCCGGCGGAGGAGATACTCGGGTCAAGCCCGAGTATGACGGTGCGGTTGGTTTGGCCGTCTGAAAAAATACGTTTTTCCGCAACGGCAATACGGCCTGTTTCACAATATTGCTTTTCCAGTTTGTCGGCTGTTGAGTTTCAGTATAGATGCCGCCGCCCGTTTTCAGACGGCCTTTACAAGAGAAAACCAAAATGAACTACGCTTTGGATGCCCTTTGGTGGCGTTTGCAAACGCCGGCTGTACGCGATTTGGCGACGGTTTTGACCGCGCCGCCTTTGTGGGACAGCGGCTGCGAATTGCCGGTCAAAACCCTGCTCGGCGAACACGGTTTCCGTTATCTGCTTGCTTTGGACGATTCGCCCGAGCCGCTGCACGCTTATTTGCAGCCGCAGCAGCCGTTTGCCGGACGCTTGGGGTTTTACGCCGAAGCCTTGCTGGCCTTTTGGCTGGACAATGCGCCGCATTGCCGTTTGCTGGCGCACAATCTGCCCGTGCGCGATGAAGACGGCCGTACTTTGGGTGCGCTGGATTTTGTTGCCGAAATCGGCGGCCGTGCGTATCACTTGGAATTGTGCTGCAAATATTACGGGGGAACGGAAAGGGTAAGCGAAGCCTTGTGCGGCCTGAACCGGAACGATCGTTTGGCCGACAAAGCTGCAAAGCTGCAAAAGCAGCTGGCTTGGCCGCAAACCGAAGCGGGCAGAGCGGCTTTGCAGCAGGCAGGATTGGGCGGATTGGCTGTTCAGACGGCCTCGGTTGTGCGCGGCATTGCGTTTCCGGGTGAAAGGCCGTCTGAAAAAACGGGTGAAGCACAGAGCGGGCCGCCGCTCGGCGAAAATGCTTGGATAGGCGGTTTGCTGAATGATTGGGAAACGTTTGCCGCGCAGCACGCCGACCGCCGCTTTTTTGTTTTGCCGCGAATGGCTTATCTGTCGCCTGCGCGCGTGCCGGAAAACGAAAGCTGCGGCTTGGCAGAAATCGAAAAAGAGCGTGATATTTTGTTTGCCGTTTTGGAGCGCCGTCCGGACGGTTTTTTGCATGAGGTTGTGCGTTGGATGAAGCGTTGAAGTTTGGATAAGCATTGAAATAAACGTCAGATGCCGTCTGAAAGATTGCCGTTATATTCGGGTTTGACCAAGCTATCTTCCCGGTATGGCTTTGGGAAGTTCGAATGTGCCGAATGGAAGGCGGAGGAGATACTCGGGTCAAGCCTGAGTATGACGATATGAATAAATTGGCGTTGCGGAAGTGCCGCAGGCAAGAAAGCGCAAGCATTCTGCCGCCGCCGGGAAAACTGTGCTAAAATTACGGTTTATTTTTGTGTCCGAATGTTTGTCAGGCGGACATAATCCGCTTGATTGATTAACGAAATTAAGGAATTACGATGAGCGTAGCAGTTGAAAATTTGGAAGGTTTGGAGCGTAAAGTCGTTTTGTCTCTGCCTTGGAACGAAGTGAATGCAGAATTCGACAAACGCCTGAAACAAACCGCACGCCGCGTGCGTATCGACGGTTTCCGTCCGGGCAAAGCGCCTTTGGCAATGGTTGAATCTATGTACGGCGCGAACATTCAAAACGATGTTTTGAACGAATTGGCGCAAAAAGCATTCTTTGAAACTGCCGTTAAAGAAGGCTGGAAAATTGCCGGTATGCCGCGCTTGGAAGGCGTTGAAGGCCAAGAAGACAAAGAAAACTTCCACTTTGCCGGTGTGTTTGAAGTATTCCCGCAAGTGGTTTTGGGCGATTTGGCCGCGCAAGAAGTGGAAAAAGTGACTGCCGCCGTAAGCGATGAAGAAGTGGAAAAAACCATCGACATCCTGCGCCAGCAACGTACCGTATTCAATTACGCCGACCGCGCCGCACAAGACGGCGACCGTGTGATTATCGACTTTGCAGGCAAAATCGACGGCGAAGCGTTTGCCGGCGGTTCTGCCGAAAACTACGCTTTCGTTTTGGGCCTCGGCCAAATGCTGCCTGAGTTTGAAGCCGGTATCCGCGGTTTGAAAGAAGGCGAAAGCAAAGATGTGGAAGTGAACTTCCCTGAGGATTACCACGGTAAAGACGTGGCCGGTAAAACCGCCGTGTTTACCATCACCGTGAAAAACGTTTCCGAGCCTGTGCTGCCGGAAGTGGACGCCGATTTCGCCAAAGCCTTGGGCATTGAGGACGGCGATGTAGCGAAAATGCGCGCCGAAGTGAAGAAAAACGTTGAGCGCGAAGTCAGCCGCCGCGTGGACGAGCAAAACAAAGAAGCCGCAATGGAAGCTTTGTTGAACGCTGCCGAAGGTTTGGAAGTACCGAAAGCTTTGGTAAACGAAGAAGCCCAACGTTTGGCCAATGAAATGAAGCAAAACTTTGTGAACCAAGGTATGGCTGATGCGGCCAACTTGGATCTGCCTTTGGATATGTTCAAAGAGCAGGCCGAACGCCGCGTGAAGCTGGGCTTGATTCTGGCCGAAGTGGTACAAGCCAATAAATTGGAGCCGACCCAAGAGCAAATCGATGCGGTTATCGCCGAGTTTGCCGACAGCTACGAAGATCCGCAAGAGGTTATTGAGTGGTACAAAGCCGAGCCTTCACGTCTGCAAGGCCCGACTTCTCTGGCGGTTGAAGCCAATGTTGTCGATTTCGTTCTGGGCAAAGCCAAAGTGGCTGAGAAAGCCCTGTCTTTCGACGAAATTATGGGTCGCGCCTAATCAGGCCGTCTGAAAATCAGGCATTTGTTTTTAAATAAATGAAGAAACACCAAAGCAGCCGGTTAATGAGCCGCTTTGGTGTTTTTTAACGGAGGCACAATGATTCCGGAAATTTCAGCCAACACTTTAATCCCGACCGTTATCGAGCAAAGCGGCCGTGGCGAGCGGGCATTTGACATTTATTCGCGCCTGTTGAAAGAGCGGATTATTTTTCTGGTCGGCCCGGTAAACGACCACACCGCCAATCTGGTGGTGGCACAGATGCTGTTTTTGGAAAGCGAAAATCCCGATAAAGATATTTTCTTCTATATCAATTCGCCGGGCGGATCGGTAACTGCCGGTATGTCGATTTTCGATACGATGAACTTCATCAAGCCCGATGTTTCGACTTTGTGTTTGGGACAGGCTGCCAGTATGGGCGCATTTTTGCTGTCTGCCGGTGCGAAGGGCAAACGCTTTGCGCTGCCGAACAGCCGAGTAATGATTCACCAGCCTTTAATCAGCGGCGGCTTGGGCGGTCAGGCTTCCGATATCGAAATCCACGCGCGCGAGCTGATTAAAATCAAGCAGAAGCTGAACGAGTTTTTGGCCAAGCATACCGGCCAAAGTTTGGAAACCATCGAGCGCGACACCGACCGCGACAACTTTATGTCGGCGGAAGAGGCGAAAGCTTACGGCTTGATTGATGCAGTGATTGAAACGCGCGCCGATGCGGTAAAAGCGGTGAAATAAACCGATAAGGTTTGAATGAAAAGCGGCGGTATTTTCGGATACTGCCGCTTTTTTGCTTGGAAATTCAGATGTTCAAACGGAAAACCGTTTGAGTAAAACCAAGATGGCGATACAAGAGGCCGTCTGAAAACAGAGCAGGGTAGGGCAATTCGGCAATGTTTGCCGTATGTATTTTACCCAATCCGCTTCGTTTTCAGACGGCCTTTAATTACTGAAATCAGTGGTGATGACCGTGCGGGCCGTGAACGTGGCCGTGGGCAATTTCTTCTTCGCTGGCATCGCGAACACCGTCCACTGTGGCTTTAAAGCGGATTTTCATACCGGCCAGAGGGTGGTTGCCGTCCACAACCACTTTGCCGTCTGCAATATCGGTTACACGGAAAATAACCACATCGCCGTCGGGCATATCGGCTTCAAACATCATACCAGGCTGCACTTCGGCAGGGAAAGCATCGGCAGGCTCGATGCGGATCAGCTCGGGATCTTGTTCGCCGAAAGCATCGTCAGGCGACAGGGTAACGTCCACTACGTCGCCGACATTTTTTTCGTGCAACGCTTCTTCCACCAAAGGGAAAATGCCGTCGTAGCCGCCGTGCAGATAGGCAATCGGCTGTTCGGTTTTGTCCAATAACTGGTTGTCGGCATCGTACATCTCATAATGCAGCGTAACGACGGAATTTTTCTTAATGCTCATTGAGGCATCCTTCTAAACAGGTGGAAAACGCCCATTCTAGCACAGGCGGCACAGCTTGCCGAACGGAAAACGGC
>JAUNKU010000043.1 GCA_030532645.1 Neisseria sp.
ATAAAAAGAGCGAAAACCACAAGGCTTAATGTCATGATGCGTTCTCCTGTAATTGACGGCGGATGATGCGGCCGGCCGCTTTGTAAAGTGGTATAAATAATAAAAACCAACACCACAAGATTAAATATTTTCCGACCAACGGAATCTGCGCCGTATATTACAACAGGCACCGCCAATACAGCAATCTGCGCAATATTATTGGTCAGTTTCGCCCAATCTTCCAAAGTAGCTTTCTCAATCGGACGTTTGAACAAATTGTACATAGCATTCTCTTCCACCGAACGGAAATCAAATTGTATGCACTTATCCGCCCGCCTCCAAGCTGTTTCCTTGCCGTCTGAAAATAGCGCATTTTCAGACGGCCTTTCATGCTAAGATACCGCCTTTCGTCTGAACCGGTTTACCCAAATGTCCAAACACATTCTGCTCGGCATCAGCGGCGGCATTGCCGCTTATAAATCCTGCGAACTCGTGCGCCTGTTGAAAAAACAAGGGCACGAGGTAACGGTGGCGATGAGCCGCGCGGCGGCGCAATTCGTCTCGCCGCTCACCTTCCAAGCGCTCAGCGGCAATCCGGTGTTGAGCGAAACGCACGACGGCGAAGACGGTGGCAACGGTATGGCGCATATCAATTTAACGCGCCGCGCCGATGTCTTCCTGATTGCGCCCGCCTCGGCCAACACGCTGGCGAAAATCGCGCACGGCATCGCCGACAATCTGCTCACCAACCTCGCCGCCGCACGCAAATGTCCGCTGGCCGTTGCCCCCGCAATGAACGTGGAAATGTGGCGCAATCCGGCCAATCAGCGCAATATCGCGCAGCTGGTTTCAGACGGCATCACCGTGTTCCAACCGGCCGAAGGCGAGCAGGCTTGCGGCGAAGTCGGCATCGGCCGGATGCCGGAAGCCGCCGAGTTGGCCGAACTTCTGCCCGATTTGTGGACGGAAAAAACGCTGCGCGACAAAAAAGTGTTGATTACCACCGGCGCGACTTTCGAAGCCATCGACCCCGTGCGCGGCATCACCAATATTTCCAGCGGACAAATGGGTTGCGCGCTGGCACGCGCCTGCCGCGCCGCCGGAGCGGAAGTTTCCTTGATTTACGGCCAAGTTCAGACGGCCTTGCCCGCCGGTTTGCAGGAAACCGTGCAGGCCGTCAGCGCGGAAGCGATGTACCGCGAAGTGACGGCGCGTGCAGACGAGAGCGACGTATTTATCAGCGTAGCCGCCGTGGCCGATTACAAAGTCGCCAACGCCAGCGCGCAAAAACTGAAAAAAGACGGATCGGGCAAACCGCCTCTTATCGAACTGGCCGAAAATCCCGATATTCTCGCCACCGTCGCCGCCCTGCCGAACGCCCCGTTCTGTGTGGGTTTTGCCGCCGAGAGCGAAAACGTGCTCGAATATGCGCGCGCCAAACGGCTGAAAAAAGGCGTACCGATGCTGGTCGCCAACCAAGTTTCCGTCGCGATGGGCAAGGCGACCAACCAAATCACCATTTTGGACGACGAACGCGAAACCGCGTTTGCCGAAACAAGCAAAGACGAAGCCGCACGCGAGATTGTGAAACGGTTGGCGGAATTGTTGGGGCGGAATTAAGTAAAAAATCCGTCTGAAAATAAAGAAAAATCAATTACAAAGCATCTTTTTAAAAGTAAATAATAAAAATGAAGCATCTTATCTTAGACGGCAGCAAAATCCACTCCATAGCTGATTTTCATAGTGCAATGAACGAATTACTGGATTTCGGGCCATATTACGGAAATAACTCAGATGCCCTGTGGGATATGATGAGTGGCGGCATAGGATTAAATGTTTTTCTGCATTGGACACATTCCCAATATGCCGAACAATCCTTGGGCGGACACTATCAAATTATTTTATCTATTTTTAATGATGTAAAAGCGCTTACTTATCAAGGAAGTTCGTTTAATTACTCCCTTGAATAATAAATTATGGCATCTACTTCCATCCCGCTAACCACCCCGCCCTTCGCCCCCAAAACCGTACAGGCTTTGGCTGAATTAGGCATACACACCATCGCCGACATCCGGCAAACCGGTGCGGTCAAAACCTTCCTGTTGCTGAAAGCCGCCGGCCATACTGTTACCCGCAGCGTACTGTGGCAGCTTCACGCCGTCGCACAAGGTAAAACCGTCGGCGAAGTGGACGAACAAGAAAAAGCCGAGCTGAACAGTGCGCTGAAACAACATCCTCCGGTTGACATTTTCCCGCCTCAGGCCGAAATGGAAGGCTTTATGGCCGCTGCCCTGCAACAAGCCGAAGCCGCCGCCGCGCTGGGCGAAATTCCCGTCGGTGCCGTCGTTGTCCGCAACGGCGAAATCATCGCTGCCGCCCACAACGCCTGCGTCTCGCAACACGACATCAGCCGCCACGCCGAAATCGCCGCACTGGCCGCCGCCGGACAAACCCTCGGCAACTACCGTCTGAACGATTGCGACGTCTATATCACCCTCGAACCTTGCACCATGTGCGCCTCCGCCCTCCTGCAAGCCCGCGTCCGCCGCGTGATTTTCGCCGCCGCCGAACCCAAAACCGGCGCGGCCGGCAGCATATTGAACCTGTTTTCAGACGGCCGTTTGAACAAACACACCGCCGTACTCGGCGGCATCTGCGCCCGACAAGCCCAAGCCGTTTTACAGCGCTTCTTTGATGAAAGGCGGAAACAGCAATAAGAAATGCTGTGATGCACAAAAAACACCGCAGACAAAGACCGTAAGTTCAGCCGTCTGAAAATGCAGCTTCCGCAGAACGCCGTTTGTATACGCGCCTGAAATCTGCGAAAATCGCCGCCATACCTAGGAAAACATTATGCAGAAAACCCATACCGACAACCGCCCCGTAGTGATGCGGCTCCAAGGAGAGCCCGGCAAACGCGTGATACTCGCCGCTGTGCGTCGCGTGATGCAGAGCCACGCCAAAGAAATCAAAGCCTTGGCCGACAAATGATAAGTGTCGAACTGGTACCGGCAATACACGAAACCATATTGAGCAGCGAGGCCGGATTGCAGGGCGTTCCCGATGCTGCCAAGCTGGAAGGCGCGCTTTCCCGTATCGACAGCTGGCAGCAATATGCCGATACGCAGGATATTTTTGAAATAGCCGCCCTGTATGCCGTTGCCATCGCCAAAGCCCACGCCTTCCCGGACGGCAACAAACGCACCGCGCTGGTTACGATGCTGGTCTATCTCGACCTGCAAGGCATCAGCATTCCGCCCGATACCGGGCTGGACGATACAATGGTTGCCGTTGCTGCCGGTCTGATGGATTTTGAAGCATTGGCGCTGCACTTGCAGGAACTCGCAACAGCATAAGCCTGAATATTTCAGGCTTTTTTATTGCTGTCTTTTCAGACGGCCTTTCGTCCCGCGTAGTGCGGTAAACTGCCGCCTGCCGGATGGGTACGCTTGACGTGCTGCACCGTATTTACATTTACACCATTTTTAAAAACGCTGGAAATGGTGTAAATATGGTGTAATAAACCATTAAAAACGTGCGGAAATATGACCAAGCAATACGGAATGCGCTTAATCATAAAGTATTAAAAAATATATAAAAATCAAAAAAATGACTAAATTTAAAAGAGAATGCAGGCTAGTGCTCGCCCCTATGCAGGGTTTGACCGATGCGCCGATGCGCGATTTACTGACACGCATCGGCGGGTTTGATGAATGCGTCAGCGAGTTTGTACGGATTACGCATACGGTGCATTCGCGCGGAACGTGGCTGAAATATGCGCCGGAAATTGCCGAGGGCAACCGCACGCCGTCGGGTGTGCCGTGTACCGTGCAGCTGTTGGGCAGTGATGCGGAAAATATGGCGGTCAATGCGCTGGAAGCGGTGCGCTTCGGCGTGGATAAAATCGATTTGAACTTCGGTTGCCCTGCGCCGACGGTAAACAAACACCAAGGCGGTGCGGTGCTGCTGAAAGAGCCTGAACGGGTGTTTCAGATCGTTAAAACCCTGCGCGAGGCCTTGCCGGAAGATATTCCGCTGACCGGCAAAATGCGTTTGGGTTATGAAGACAAAACGCTGGCACTGGAAAACGCCTGCGCGATTGCCGAAGGCGGCGCGTGCGCTCTGACGGTGCACGCGCGGACGAAAGTGGAAGGTTACGAACCGCCTGCGCATTGGATTTGGGTACGCAAAATCGCCGAGGCCGTACAGATTCCGGTAACGGCCAACGGCGATGTGTTTACCTTGGACGACTATATCGGTATCCGCCGTGAAAGCGGTTGCGACAGCGTAATGATCGGGCGCGGAGCAGTAATGCGGCCGGATTTGGCGCGGCAGATTAAGCAGTACGAGCGCGGAGAAGCGGTGCAGGAAATGCCGTTCAGCGAAATTGCCGAATGGATGCGGCTGTTTTTCGAACTGTGCGTGGCACGCGAAGACCAAAACAAATATTCGGTGGCGCGTTTGAAGCAGTGGCTGGGAATGTTGAAAAAAGTTTATCCCAAAGCAGACGAAGTATTTGCGGCGGTGCGGACGCTGAAAGAAATCGGCGATGTCCGCGCGGCTTTGCAGCGGTTTTGATAAACAAACAAGCAGGCCGTCTGAAAATCAAGGTTTTCAGACGGCCTTGTCTTATCTGTTATACTTTTGATTTATATATAAATATCAAAAATTTTACGGCAGCCGTTCAGCATACTGCCATTCCCCCAACGCCAAGCCTTCGTCAAACACATTGATTCCTCCCACAGCCACGCGCACGAGGCGCAGGCACGGAAAACCTGCTTTGGCGGTCATTCGGCGCACTTGGCGGTTTTTGCCTTCGCTGATTTTGATTTCCAGCCAAAAATCGGGCACGCTTTTGCGTTCGCGAATCGGCGGTACGCGCGGCCAGAGTTTGGCGGTTTCTTCATCAGACAACAGGCGCACTTTTGCCGGTTTGCTGACAAAATCGCCCAAATCTACGCCTTTTTGCAGCATTTCAATGCCTTTTTCACGCCGCAGCCGTTCGGCTTCCGCATCGGCCGTATTTTCAGACGGCCTGCCCTCCACTTGCGCCCAATAGGTTTTCTCGGTTTTGAAACGGGGGTGGGCGATTTTGGTTTGCAATGCGCCGTCGCAGGTCAATAAAAGCAGGCCTTCGCTGTCGGTATCCAAACGGCCAGCCGGATAAAATCCGGGTAAGTCGATGTATTGTTTTAAAGTTTCGTGTTTTTCGTGCGGGCTGAACTGGCAGATAACGCCATAAGGTTTGTTAAAAACAATTAAATTTTTCATATTTTTTGTCAATTTTTACAGCGATTTTGTGCTTATTCTACCGTTGAAACGGGCAAATCACTAGCAAAGCAGGCAAAAATCAAGCATAATCACGAGGCTGCTTGTGCCGTCTGAAAAGCAGGCTTCAATGAAGCAACAAGGCGGCCGAGCCTTTGTACAAGAAAATGATTAACTGTCTAGGAGACACCATGAGTCACATTCAAATCCCGAGCGAAGGCCAAAAAATCGTTGCCGGCCAACCGGTTCCGAACAATCCGATTATTCCTTTCATTGAAGGTGACGGCATCGGCGTGGACATTACGCCGGTGATGAAAGACGTTATCGACGCTGCGGTAGCCAAAGCTTACGGCGGCGAGAAAAAAATCGTTTGGATGGAAGTTTACGCAGGCGAGAAAGCCACCAAAGTATACGGCGACAATGTTTGGCTGCCGGAAGAAACTTTGGAAGCGCTGAAAGAATACTCCGTTTCCATCAAAGGCCCGATGACTACTCCTGTGGGCGGCGGCATCCGTTCGCTGAACGTGGCTCTGCGCCAAGAGCTGGACTTGTACCAATGCGTGCGTCCTGTGCGCTACTTCAACGGCGTGCCTTCTCCGCTGAAAGATCCGAGCAAAACCGATATGGTGATTTTCCGTGAAAACACCGAAGACATCTATGCCGGTATCGAATGGTTGGCCGAAACCGAAGATGCGAAAAAAGTATTGGCTTTCCTGCAAGGCGAAATGGGCGTGAAGAAAATCCGCTTCCCTGAGTCTTCAAGCATCGGTATCAAACCGGTTTCCAAAGAAGGTACTTCGCGCTTGGTTCGCGCAGCCATCCAATACGCTATCGACAACGACAAGCCTAGCGTAACTTTGGTGCACAAAGGCAACATTATGAAGTTCACCGAAGGCGGCTTCCGCGACTGGGGCTACGAAGTAGCTCAAAAAGAATTCGGTGCCGAGCTGATCGACGGCGGCCCTTGGTGCAAATTCACCAACCCGAAAACCGGTAAAGAAATCATCGTTAAAGACGTGATTGCCGATGCCTTCCTGCAACAAATCCTGTTGCGCCCTGCCGAATACAGCGTGATTGCTACACTGAACCTGAACGGCGACTACATTTCTGACGCTTTGGCAGCACAAGTGGGCGGTATCGGTATCGCTCCGGGCGCAAACATTTCCGACAACTACGCGGTGTTTGAAGCCACCCACGGTACTGCGCCGAAATACGCCGGGCAAGACAAAGTGAACCCTGGTTCGCTGATTCTGTCTGCCGAAATGATGCTGCGCCATCTGGGCTGGAAAGAAGCTGCCGATTTGGTGATTACCGCTATGGAAAAAGCCATCGGCGACAAACAGGTAACTTACGATTTTGCCCGCCTGATGGACGGTGCAAACGAAATTTCCTGCTCCGAATTCGGTAAAGCAATGATTGAGCGTATGTAATCACGCTCGCTGCTGAATCAAGCAGTTTGAGGCCGTCTGAAAAATAAATGTTGTGTATTTCCCGTTCACTGCGTTTGTTTTTTCAGACGGCCTTTCGCTTATTTTCAAACCGCTTATCGAAAAAACGGTCAACTATTTTCCCGAACGGATACCGCTTATGCCTCACGCTGCCGCCCTTGCTGAACTGAACCGCCGCAAACAGAATGCGCTGGACGAATACCGCCGCCAGCGCCGTCCCGATGTATTTTTCGCCCGTTACAGCGCGGCTTTGGACAAAATGTTTGCTGAACTCTATCCGGCCTTTTTTTCAGACGGCCGTTTCACCCTGCTCGCCAGCGGCGGTTACGGACGGCAGGAAATGTATCCCTGCTCCGATGTGGATTTGGTACTGCTGACCGATACGCCGCCGGACGAAGCACAACAGGCACAAATTACCGAATTTGTGCAGACCTTATGGAATATGCAGCTTGCACCTGCGCTGAAAACCGGTACGCCGGACGAATTGTGTGCCGGTGCGCGTGATGATTTAACGGCGGATACCGCTTTTCTGGAAGCGCGTTATCTGTGCGGCAGCCGCGATCTGGCCGATGCCTTTCTCAAACGTTTGGATCTGCAACGCAATCCGGCGCTGTTTATCGAAGGCAAACTGTTGGAAATGCAGCAGCGGCACGACAAACAGCAAGGATCGGGCGCGGTGTTGGAGCCGAATGTCAAAACCTGCCCCGGCGGTTTGCGCGATATTCATACAATGATTTGGCTGGCCAAAGTGCAAGGCCTGAAATCCGATGTTGCCTCGCTGATGGACAGCCGCATTCTCACCCGCGCCGAAGCCGGTATGCTGCGCAGCAGCCACAAACAGCTGGCGCGTATCCGTATGGATCTGCACATTGCCACCGGCCGCGAAGAAGACCGTTTGGCATTCGATTTCCAACGCCAAATCGCCGATGCGCGGGGTTGGAGCGATGATGAAGGCCGTCTGAAAAGCGAAAAGCTGATGCGGATTTTCTACCGCGCGGCGAAAGCAGTGAAGCAGCTCAACAGCATTATTCTGCCGATGCTACAAGGGCGTGTGTATTCGCGGCTGCCGCGCATTGTGCACGATATCGATGCCGATTATTACCAAGTCGGCAACCGCATCGCCTCGCACAGCCTGAACCTGTTCCGCGATAAGCCTGAGCATATTTTCAAGATTGTCGAACTGATGCAGCAGCGCAGCGACATCATTACCATTGCGCCGAAAACACTGCGTGCCTGGTGGGCTGCGGCGCAACAGATGGACCGCCGTTTCTACAAAAACGAGGCCAACCGCCGCCGTTTTATCGGCCTTTTCCGCCACGGCAGCGGTTTGACAGCCATAATGCGCTTTTTAAATCTGTACGGCGTTTTGGCGCATTATCTGCCCGCTTGGGGCAAAATCGTCGGTCTGTTGCAGCACGATTTATTCCATATTTATCCGGTGGACGACCATATTCTGATGGTGCTGCGCAATATGCGCCGCCTGGCGATGGAGCAGCACGTTCACGAATTTCCTTTTGCTTCGGCGTTAATGTACCGTTTCGACAAACCGGAAATCCTTTATCTGGCTGCGCTGTTCCACGACATTGCCAAAGGACGCGGCGGCGACCACGCGCTTGAAGGCATTGCCGATGCCCGCCGCTTTGCCGAAGACCATTTTTTGGACGAAGAAGACAGCAAACTGCTCTGCTGGCTGGTGGAACACCATCTTTTGATGTCGATGACCGCGCAAAAAGAAGATATCCAAGATCCCGAAGTCGTGCGCCGTTTCTGTGAAAAAATCGGCACGCCGCGCCGCCTGCGCGCGCTTTATCTGCTGACCGTAGCCGACATTCGCGGTACCAATCCGAAAATCTGGAATTCTTGGAAGGCCAATCTGCTGGAAAATCTGTTTAAAGCTGCCGAACGCGAATTTGCCGGCGAAAACCGAAGTGCCGCCGCACTGACCAGCCTGCGCCAGCAAGAGGCTGCCGCCGTTTTACAGACGGCCGGATTTGATGCCAAACAGCAGCGGCGTTTGTGGCAGGCGCTCGGCGCAGCTTATTTTGTACGCCACGAAGCGGCCGAAATCAACTGGCACGTCGGTTTCCTCGCAGCCGATCTCGAAACGCCGCAAGTGCATATCCGCCCGTATTTGGACGGGCACACCCTGCAAGTGGCCGCCTTTTTGCCGAACGCGCCGCGCGTATTTGCCCGTTTGTGCCGCATTTTCGGCCGTCAGCAGCTCGACATTCTCAGCGCGCGCGCTTTTGTCAGCGAACACGATTATGTACTGGATACCTTTGTCGTACAGCTGCCCGAACACAGCACCGCCGAAGATGCCGCCCGTATTCAGACGGCCTTGCAGCGTGAGTTGGAAGATTTCGTACACGGCCGCCGGATGCCGCCCGAATCTGTGCCGCAACGTGCCGGCCGCCGCGCACGCCATCTGCCGATTGCCCCGACTGTCCAGCTTTCCGCCGAAGAAGACCGTCCGAATTGGTACACACTCGACATCATCACCGCCAACCGCCCTTACCTGCTGGCCGACATCGCCGATGTGTTCAATGCCCACGGCATCAGCCTGCGCTACGCCAAAATCAATACGATGGACGCACGGGTGGAAGACAGCTTTCTGCTGTACAGCCCCGATTTGGCAGGCGCACAGCAACAGCTGGCTTTGAAAAAAGCCTTGTTGGAAGTGGCGGCAGTGTAAACCGCAGCAAGGCCGTCTGAAAAACAGCCCGTTTTCAGACGGCCTTTCGGCTGTTCTGCCGTCAGATGTACCGAAAAACTGCTAAAATCCGCTTTTTCCGATTATTCCCATTTCATTTTCCGTTATGACCATTCTTGCCGTTGAAAACTGTTCCTTTGCTGTCGGCCACCTGCCGCTGCTCGATAAAGCCTCTTTCCAGCTCAATGCCGGTGAAAAAGTCGGCCTGATCGGGCGTAACGGCGCGGGCAAATCTTCATTTCTCAAAATCCTTGCCGGCGTCCAAAAGCCCGACGACGGCCAGATTATTCTGCAAAACGGCATCAAAACCGTATATGTGCCGCAGGAAAGTTTTTTCGACGATGAAGCCAGCGTGTTTGACGTAGTTGCCGAAGGTTTGGGCGCGTTGCGCGACATTCTGCGCCGTTACCACCAAGTCAGCCTGCAACTGGAAAACGGTGAAAACGAAGCTTTGCTGAAAGAGCTGCACGATTTGCAAACCGAGCTGGAAACGCAAAACGGCTGGCAGTTTGACGCGGCCATCAAGCAAACCATCGGCGAACTGGGTTTGCCGGAAAACGAGAAAATCGGCAATCTTTCCGGCGGCCAGAAAAAGCGCGTGGCTTTGGCGCAGGCTTGGGTGCAGAAACCCGATGTGCTGCTCTTGGACGAGCCGACCAACCATTTGGATATTGACGCGATTTTGTGGCTGGAAAATCTGCTGCAACAATTCAGCGGCAGTATGGTGGTGATTACCCACGACCGCCGTTTTTTGGACAATACCGCCAACCGCATTGTCGAGCTCGACCGCGGCACGCTGCGCTCTTATCCGGGCAGTTTTGCCAAATACAGCGAGAAAAAAGCTGAAGAACTGGCTGTGGAAGCCGAACACAACCGCCTGTTCGACAAATTCCACGCGCAGGAAGAAGCGTGGATACGCAAGGGCATCGAAGCACGGCGCACGCGCAACGAAGGCCGTGTCCGCCGTTTGGAAGAATTGCGCAAACAGCGCGCCGCGCGCCGCGAACGGCAGGGGCAAGTCAATTTCAAACTGGATACCGGTGAGAAAAGCGGCAAAATCATCGCCGAGCTGGAACACGCTTCCTTTGCCTATCCCGACCGGACGATTATGGACAAATTCTCCGCCATCATTCAGCGCGGCGACAAAATCGGCTTAATCGGCCCGAACGGTATCGGCAAAACCACCTTTTTAAAGCTGATTTTGGGCGAATTGCAGCCGACATACGGCCGTATCCGTCTGGGCAGCAAGCAGGAAGTGGCTTATTTCGACCAGTTCCGCAGCGCGCTGAATGAAAACGACACCGTGTTTTACACGCTCGGCCAAGGCAATGATTATGTTGAAATCGGCGGCAAAAAACGCCACGTAATGAGCTATTTGGAAGATTTTCTGTTCCACCCTGCCCGCGCCCAATCGCCCGTTTCTTCGCTTTCCGGCGGCGAGCGCAACCGTCTGCTGCTGGCCAAGCTGTTTACCAAACCGGCCAATATTCTGGTGCTGGACGAGCCGACCAACGATTTGGACATCGACACGCAGGAATTGCTGGAAGAACTGTTACGCGATTATCAAGGCACGGTGTTTCTCGTTTCACACGACCGTATGTTCTTGGACAATGTAATTACACAAAGCATTGTTTTTGAAGGAGAAGGCCGTCTGAAAGAATATATCGGCGGCTATGAAGATTATCTCGATGCCAAAAAACGCGAGCAGGCTTTTCAGACGGCCTCCGCGCCGAAAACCGCTGCCGAGCAGCCTGCCAAAGAAAAGCCCAAAGCCAACCGCACGGTAAAACTGTCGTACAAAGAGCAGCGCGAACTGGATGCCCTGCCGGACGAAATCGCGGCACTGGAAAGCGAACAAAGCGAAATCAACGACAAACTTTCCGATCCCGAAATCTTCAAAGATTACGAACAAGCCGGCGCGCTGCAAAACCGTGCCGAAGAAATCGAAATGCTGTTGCTGGGAAAATTGGAACGTTGGGAAATGCTGGAAGCCAAACAGAACGGACAAGCCGTGTAAAAAAACTCTGAAAATGCAGGCATAACTCAACACAGCCCAAGCCATAAATTCAAACCATCTTTTCAGACGGCCTTCCAAACCCAAAGGCCGTCTGAAAACAAATGCCGAACAAAT
>JAUNKU010000044.1 GCA_030532645.1 Neisseria sp.
TTTATGCGTCTTGCAGTTTGATGTTTTCCAAGAGGCAGCAGGCTTCGGGTTCTTCGATGATGTAGTCGATGTTTTCGCTTTGGTAGTCGGCGATGCGGTCGTATTCGGCTTCATCGGCCAGCTTGCGGCGGTGGCCGTGTTTGTGGAAGTAAATCGACAGGTTGGACAGCGGGGTAATCATCAGTGTGTCTTTCGGGAAATAAGGCACGGCGATGGCGCGCAAACCGCCCAAGCGGCGTTCGGAGACGGTAATCTGCGCGGCATTCATTTCGCTGGCTTTGTTGCCTGCTTCGTTGATGACGGTGAAGTATTTGTCGCCCAAGGTGCGGCGGTTGCAGATGACGACGGTGTCGGGCATGTCGGCGAATTCTTCGGCAATCAGCTCGTTCAGTGCGTTTTCAACCAACGCGTCCAGCGAGGTGTAGGCTTGGTTTTTGCCGATGAGGATTTCTTTTTTGGCGGTGCCGACTTGGCCGCTCTGCCAGCCCATCACGTTGGCGGGGTTTTCTTCGCGCAGTTTCTGCAGCCAGCCTTTGGCTACGTCTTGCAGCAGCGGGTTGGCTTCGAAATTGCTGTTGGCTGCCCAGTCTTTGCCGTTGAAGCCCATTGAAATCAGGCTCAATGCGCGGGATTGGACGATTTGGTTGTTCACGATGGCGATGTAGTTCGGATCGTGCGCCCATTGATCGGCATCATCGTAGGCAATCATGGTGTCGAAATTGACTTTTTGGCACAGATAGCGGCGGGCGGTTTTGCTGTGTACGCTTTTGGGTTGGCGGCGTACGGTGCCGTTGCCGGATTTGGTGTCGGTGCGGCTGGCGGTCAGGGTTGCGCCGATACCGACGGTTTCGCCGGCGATGTTGTCTTTGGTGACGAAGTTGATTTTGCTGAGGAAGCCGGAGCTTAAACGGACGGCGTTACGCAGTTTTTGCGAGACGGCGGGCTGTACGTTGAAATGGGCGATTTGGCCGTTTTGTACGGCTTGCTGGTTGGCGGCGGCTACGGCGTTGAGGTATTGGGTGATGAACGGGTGCATATTCGGGCTTTCTTTGGGTTTGGTTTATCGGTTTGACCGCTTGGCAAGCGGTACACCCCCACCCCGACCCTCCCCCGCAAGCGGGAGAGGGGGCAAGGCTCGGGCGTGTCAGGCGGGATACTCGGGGCAAGCCCGAGTATGGCGGCTGGCGTTAAAACTCGGATTTAGTGTTGTCCATGCCGCCGGTGTGTTTTTCTTGGGCATTGACGGCGGTTTGGTTGAGTTTTTGGGTTAAGGCGGCGAAGTCATCCGACAGTTTCTGATGTTTGGCGGCCAAATCGTCATAGGCGGCGGAAAGATGCTGGGCCACTTCGGCGGCGGCTTCCAGTTCGCGCTCGGCGGTTTTCAGACGGCCTTCGAGGGCGGCGTAGCTTTCGGGCTGTGCTTGCTCGGTTTGCGGCTCGGGGGCGGTTTTGAATTTGGCGGCGATGCTGGCAAACAGGCCTTGTTTTTCTTGAGTGTCGGTGTTTGGGGCGGTGTTTTCGGTATTCATTGTGTAGGCTTTCAGTTCGGTGGGTTGGGAAATCAGGGCTTCAGACTGGCTGAGGGAGAATTTCAGCATATCGGTACCGGTGCTGGCGGGGCTGTCGGTTAAGGCCAAGCCCATTAAATAGGCTTTGCCGCTGCCGGCGAAATTGCGTTGGATTTCCATACTGGTAAACACTTTTTCGCGGTTTTTCAGCAGGGAAATCATTTTTTCGGTGGGGTCGAGACGGGCAAACAGTTTGGTTTGTCCGTTTTGCGTTTCGGTTTTCAGTTCGAGCACGTCACCGTAGCCGCCGATTTCGCTGTTCGGCCAGAACGGGCGGACGTGTTCGATGTTGATGCGTGCGCCGTACACGGCGGGCGAATAGGCGGAGGCCATATCGGTCAGGTCTTGTGCTTCGATGGTGCGGCCGTCAACGGTGGCGCCGGATGTGCCGATGCAGAACCATTTGTTTTTCATTGTGTTGTGCGGTGAAGTGGGCAATGCGGCTGATTGTTGCGCTTGGCTTTTGCCACGGCAATGCGTTTCGGTTTTTGTGCGGTCTTTAAGGACGGTTTCTTGCTGTTTGCACCATCGGGCGGCTTGATAATCGGGGCATTTTGTTTTGAGACGATTGTGATGAAACGTTTGCCCGATGCTGCTTTAAATCCGAATCTTGATCCGCGCTTGGTGGCGCGGGGGCTGTATTGGCAGGGTTGGAAGATTTCGGCCATCGGCCGCCAGCTGGGTATCAAACCGGCGACGGTGCATTCTTGGAAGCAGCGGGAAAATTGGGACGGCGGCTCGCCGGTGCAGCGGGTGGCGGCCAGTATTGAGGCGCGGCTGATTCAGTTAATCGGTTTGCCGCAGAAGTCGGACGGGGATTTTCGCGAAATCCGCCAGTTGAATGCTTTATTGACGGGGAGGCCGTCTGAAAAGGGGGCGGAAAAAGCAGATGCGCCGTTTTCAGACGGCCTTGCTGCGCCTGAAAGCCGCGCCTGCGGGGTCATCCATACGCCGCCGGCCATCGATAAGCCGCCGCGTGAGAAAAAGGCACGGCCTGACCGCGAGCCGCGCGAACGGAAAACGCGTGCTGTGGAAAAGCCGAAGAAGAATTGGTTTGCGCCGGAGCAGTTTCAACGGATGCAGGAGATTGTGAACGAGCAGCAATTTGATTATCAGCGGGCGTGGGGCAGGGCTTATGCACACACGCGTTTCCGCAATATTTTGAAATCTCGCCAAATCGGGGCGACTTTTTATTTTGCGCGCGAGGCGTTTATCACGGCGTTGAAAACGGGGCGCAATCAGATTTTTTTGTCGGCATCAAGGGCGCAGGCATTCCAGTTCAAGCAGTATATGGTGGATTTGGCGGCGATGGTTGATGTGGAGCTGAACGGTGATGCGGTTTTGCTGCCGAACAGCGGGGCGACGCTTTATTTTCTGGGGACGAACAGCCGCACGGCGCAAGGCCGACACGGGGATTTGTATGTCGATGAGTATTTCTGGATTCCGGATTTTAAGCGTTTGCAGACGCTGGCCGAGCCGATGGCGGCGCAAAAGCAGTATCACACGACGTTTTTCTCCACGCCCTCAAGCGAGGCGCATCCGGCGTTTACCTTTTGGAACGGTGAGGACTACAACGAGGAACGCCCCGCTTCTGAGCGCATCAAGCTGGATTTGAGCCATGCGGCGCTGAAAAACGGGCGGCTGGATCCGGACGGCCAGTGGCGGCAGATTGTGACGATTCATGATGCTGAGGCGCAGGGCTGTACGCTGTTTGATATTGAGTATTTGCGAAAACGTAATCCGCCGAGCAAGTTTGCACAGTTGTTTGAATGCCAGTTTGTCGCCGACGGCGAAGCGGTGTTTGACTTCAAAACTTTGCAGGCCTGCGGGGTGGATTCTTGGGACGCTTGGGCGGATTTTTACAAGCCTTATGCGGCGCGGCCTTGCGGGGCGCGGCCGGTGTGGGTGGGCTACGATCCGAACCATACGGGCGATGCGGCGGGCTTGGTGGTGGCGCTGGCGCCGAAATCGGCGGGCGATAAGTTCCGCATTGTGGAGAAGCATTTGCTGCCGGGGGCGGATTTTGAGACGCAGGCGGGGTTTATCCGCAAGTTGCTGGAACGTTACAACGTGGAAAAAATCGTCATCGATGCGAACGGGGTGGGCGCGGCGGTGGGCGAACTGGTGCGCAAGTTTTTTCCGGCGGCGGTGTGTATGACTTATTCGCCGGAGATTAAGGGCTTGATGGTTTTGAAAACGCAAAATCTGATGCGCCACGGGCGGATTGAGTGGGACAGCGGGGATATTGATATGCAGATGGCGTTTTTGAGCGTGCGCCGCGCGGTAACGGCCAGCGGGCGTTATGTGACTTATGAATCGGGCCGTTCGCTGGCGGCTTCGCACGGGGATTTGGCTTGGGCGGCGATGATGGTGTTTTTCCAAGAGCCGCTGGACGGCCAAGTCGGCGGCGGGGTGGTGATTGAGGGGTAAGGGAAAGGCCGTCTGAATGTTGCGTTTTCAGACGGCCTTGGTTGTCGGTCAGTCTTCTTTGCCGAGATGTTTTTGCAGCAATAGCATGACGATGAACATGAAAACGGCAAATACCACGAGGCTTAATGTCATGGTGTTTCCTCCTGTAATTGGCGGCGGATAATGCGGCCGCTTTGTAAAGTAGTGTAGATGATGCAGATCAAGACGAAAAGGTTGAAGGCTTTCCGGCTGATGCTGTCGCTTCCGTATATTACAACGGGCACGCCCAAAATGGCAACTTGGGCAATGTTGTTGGTGAGTTTCGCCCAGTCTTCCAAGGTGGCTTTTTCGATGGGGCGTTTGAAGAGATTGTACACGGTATGCCTCCCACAGACGGAAACCGTGATTGTATGTTTTTAACTGTATTTTTGAAAGGTTTGCGATGAAAACGGAAATCGATGTATTCGCTTGGGGCGAGGACAGTATTCTGCGCTCTTGGGGCGGTTTGTTGGAATGTGCGGACAACGGGCGGTTTTTTGTGCCGCCGGTGAATCTGTATGATTTGGCGGAGCTGTTGAAAACGGGGCTGCATCATGCTTCGGCTTTGCAGGCGAAGTTGAATATTCTGAATTCGACTTTTGTGCCGACCAAATTGCTGGCGCGTTCGGAGTTTGCGAAGCTGGCGTTTAATTTTCTGGTAACGGGCAATGGGTATCTGCACGCGGTGAAGAATACGTTCGGCGAGGTGCTGCGTTTTGAGAATTGTTTGGCGCTGCATATGCGGGTGGCCAGCGACAGGAGGGGGTTTTATTATCTGCGCTATGGTGAGATGCGCGATGGGGAATTTCTGCCGCAAAGGGACGTTTGCCATATTATGCAGCCGGATTTGGCGCAGGAAGTTTACGGCGTGCCTTATTATCTGGCGGGTATGGATTCGGCGGAGCTGAACCGTTCGGCTACGGTGTTCAGACGGCGTTATTACGATAACGGCAGCCATGCGGGTTTTGTGGTCTATGCGACGGACAATAATCTGAATGCGGACGATTGGGAAAATCTGAAAGAGCAGTTCCGCAAGGCGCAGAATAAGGGGAATTTTAAGAATGTGTTTGTGCGCTCGCCGCACGGGGACAAGGAGGGTTTGAAGTTGATCCCGATCAGTGAGGTGGCTGCGAAAGATGAGTTTCTCAATATTAAGAATGTCAGCGCGCAGGATATGATGACGATTCACCGTGTGCCGCCCAGCTTGATGGGGATTGTGCCGACGGCGGCGGGCGGTTTGGGTGATGCGCGTACGGCGGCGGAGGTGTTCGCGGCCAATGAGATTGTGCCTTTGCAGATGATGTTTATTGAGGTGAACGAGAGAATGGGGGTGGAGCTGTTTAAGTTTAAAGAGTATGTGTTGCCGGATTCAAGGGCAGTTGCGGCAGAGCAGGGCGGGAAAGCGTAAGCTTATCACTGTTCCGATAAATTCCGCTTGTCATTGCTCGCACAATCACGCGCATATCGGCTGACTGTTTGAACAGCAACCGCTGAGTAAATAACAATTCCCCTCATCAGCAAGCAAAAAATCCGTTTTCCTTAAAAACGGATTTTTTTATTTTCCCAACCGCCGACCCCGCCCGCCGCGCGCTCCCCCTCCACGCTCGCGACCACCGTGCGCGTGTCATTTTTCACGCAGCAGGCAAAACACCGGCAAGCCCCGTCAATACTCAGCCTTACCGCCGATTTCGTTACCTCAAAATTTATGCAATTTTATGCCAAACTATGCACTTTCACACACAATTATGCGCTTGCGGAGTAAAGCATAAAAAAAGCCGTCTGAGAACAGAGTATTGGGAATTAGAAAATTCCCATTTTCAAACGACCGCTTTCCTTATTTGGTATTTTGTTTTGGTATATGAATTTTTAACTTTAAATTTGTATTTAAAATCAATGTATATAGTTAGATTATACATATCCCTTCCTTTCCGCCACCGGATTTCAAATCCCTGAGCACAAATGCTCGGGGATTTTTCTTTATCCGGATAATCCGGAGCAAATCAATAAAAACGCCTGCTTTATCGGAGCAGGCGTTTGTGCTGGTGTTGCTTATTGATTTTGATTGTGGCTTGCTTTGCCAGAGCAGGGCCCGGATTTTCAGACGGCCTCGGCCAGCAGGGCTTTCCAGCGGGCAACTTGTTTGCGGACTTGTTCCGGTGCGGTGCCGCCCAAGTGGTTGCGGGCGTTGAGGCTGCCTTCCGGTGTCAGCACTTCGTAAACATCATCGGCAATCAAGTCGGAGAAGCTTTGCAGCGTTTCCAGCGGCAGTTCGCTCAAATCTACGCCCGCTTGGTCGGCGTGGCGCACGGCCAGTGCGACGACTTCGTGGCTGTCGCGGAACGGCATTCCTTTTTTTACCAAGTAGTCGGCCAAGTCGGTGGCGGTGGCGAAACCCTGCATCACGGCGGCGCGCATATTTTCCGGTTTGACGGTTACGCCGCGCATCATATCGGCGTAAATCCGCAGCGTGTCGATCAGCGTGTCCACGGTGTCGAACAGCGGTTCTTTGTCTTCCTGATTGTCTTTATTGTAGGCCAGCGGCTGCGATTTCATCAGCGTAATCAAACCGATAAGGTGGCCGACTACGCGGCCGGATTTGCCGCGTACCAGTTCGGGTACGTCGGGGTTTTTCTTCTGCGGCATAATTGACGAACCGGTACAGAAGCGGTCGGCGATGTCGATAAAGCCGAAGCGCGGGCTCATCCACAAAATCAGCTCTTCGCTCAAACGGCTCAGATGTACCATTACCAAAGAAGCGGCGGCGGTAAATTCAATGGCGAAATCGCGGTCGGATACCGCGTCCAACGAGTTTTGGCAGATTTGTTCGAAGCCCAGCAGTTCGGCGGTAACTTCGCGCTGAATCGGGTAGGTTGTGCCGGCCAGTGCCGCCGCGCCCAAAGGCATACGGTTGACACGTTTGCGGCAGTCGGCCATCCGTTCGTCGTCGCGGCCGAGCATTTCCACATAGGCCAGCATATGGTGGCCGAAGCTTACCGGTTGGGCAACCTGCAAATGAGTGAAGCCGGGCATTACCACATCGGCATTTTGTTCGGCCAACTCAATCAAGGCCGTCTGAACATCGCGGATCAGGCCGCGGATAACGGAAATTTCGTCGCGCAGCCACAGGCGGATATCGGTGGCTACTTGGTCGTTGCGGCTGCGGCCGGTGTGCAGGCGTTTGCCGGCATCGCCGATTTTATCGGTCAGGCGGCGTTCGATGTTCATATGCACATCTTCCAAATCCAGCGACCATTCCAAGCGGCCGGCTTCGATGTCGGCCAGAATTTCGGTCATTCCCTGACGGATTGCGGCCAAATCGTCCGCACTCAATACGCCGGCCTGTTGCAGCATTTGCGCGTGTGCCAGCGAGCCTTGAATATCCCATTTGGCCAAACGTTTGTCGAAATCGATCGAGCCGGTGTATTTTTTCACCAGTTCGCTGACCGGCTCGTTAAAGCGGCCCGACCAAGTTTTTTGGCTGCCCATTTGCATTCTCCTGAATTTTCTGTTGGATAAGATAATAAAACTTCGGATTATAGCTTAAATCGGCGCAAGGCGGTTTGTGGTGTGAAACGGGCGGGGGTAACGGAGAAAACAGGGAGGAAAAGTAGTTTTCAGACGGCATTTGATTGAAATATGAATTGCTGAGGACGTTTTTTATTGAATAAAAACAATGTAAATGTGGATTTTCTGCGTATTTGCTGCTGAAAATCTGCAAAAAAGTTTTGACAATCGGAAAAACGCTTTTTATAATCCCATCTTTCTTCCCCGATAGCTCAGTCGGTAGAGCGACGGACTGTTAATCCGCAGGTCCCTGGTTCGAGCCCAGGTCGGGGAGCCAGATTAAAATGCCCTGAACGTTTGTTCGGGGCATTTGCTTTTGTATTTCGGGAAATGGTTTTCGGGCGGATTGGCGTGAAAAGCTACAAAGGCCGTCTGAAAAACAGTAAAATCCCGTTTTTACCGTAAGGTGTCTGAAAAAAATCCCTATGTCTGAAACGACTTCACAAAACATCATCGTCGGGCTCTCCGGCGGTGTCGATTCTTCCGTAACCGCGCATTTGCTGAAACAGCAAGGGCATTCGGTGCGCGGCGTGTTTATGCAGAACTGGGAAGACGACAATAACGACGAGTATTGCAGCATCAAGCAGGATTCGCTGGACGCGATGTCGGTGGCCGATATTTTGGACATCGATATCGATATTGTGAACTTTGCTGCGCAGTATAAAGACCGCGTGTTTGCCTATTTTTTGCAGGAATACAGCGCAGGCCGTACGCCGAATCCCGATGTCTTGTGCAATGCAGAAATCAAGTTCAAATGTTTTCTCGATTATGCGATCGGCGAGGGCGCGGACGTTATTGCGACGGGGCATTATGCGCGCAAGGAAGTGCGTAACGGCGTGCATTATCTGCTCAAAGGTTTGGACAACAATAAAGACCAAAGCTATTTTCTTTACCGCCTGAAACCGCATCAGCTGGAACGGGCGATTTTTCCGCTGGGCGATTTGGAAAAGCCGGAAGTGCGCCGTTTGGCTGCGGAAGCGGCTTTGCCGACTGCGGCGAAAAAAGACAGCACGGGCATCTGCTTTATCGGCGAGCGGCCGTTTCGCGAGTTTCTGCAAAAATATCTGCCGACCGACAACGGCAAAATGGTTACGCCCGAAGGCAAAGTGGTGGGCGAGCATCTGGGTTTGATGTTTTACACCATCGGCCAGCGCAAGGGCTTGGGCATCGGCGGAGCGGGCGAGCCTTGGTTTGTTGCGGGCAAGGATCTGCCGCGTAACGAGCTGATTGTGGTGCAGGGGCACGACCATCCGCTGTTGTACACCGACAGTCTGACAATGAATGATTTGAGCTGGACGCTGCCCGAGCCGCCGAAGCCCGGCCGCTATTCGTGCAAAACGCGTTACCGTATGGCCGATGCGCCGTGCGAGCTGCGTTATTTGGACGACGGCCGCGCCGAGCTTTTGTTTGACGAGCCGCAATGGGCGGTAACGCCGGGGCAGTCGGCCGTATTGTATGACGGCGAAATCTGCCTGGGCGGCGGCGTGATTCTGGCAACCGACAAGCCGCTTATCCGCCGTTGAGATCAATAAACTGCCGAAGCGGCAAACGAAATCAAGGCTGTCTGAAAAACGCCCGAAGCAGTTTTCAGACGGCATCTAAAAGGAAAAGACTATGCAAAAACCTTGGCTGGATACTTACCGCGAGCTGGGCATTTCGCCGGTGGTCGAGATGAATCGCTATCAATCCATCTGCGACGTGTTCGACCAAAGCAGCCGCGATTTTGCCGACAAGCCCGCATTTAAAAATATGGGCAAGGTGATTACCTACCGCGAAACCGCGCAAATGGCCGAGCAGTTTGCGTCTTATCTGCAAAACGTGCTGAAACTGCCGCGCGGCAGCCGCGTGGCCGTTATGATGCCGAACGTGCTGCAATATCCCGTTGCCCTGTTCGGCATTTTGAAAGCCGGAATGGTGGTGGTGAACACCAATCCGCTTTACACGCCGCGCGAGTTGGAGCATCAGCTGAAAGACAGCGGCGCGGAAGCGATTGTGGTGCTGGAAAACTTTGCCAATACGCTGGAAACCGTGCTGCCGCGTACTCAGGTGCGCCAAGTGATTGTGGCCAACATCGGCGAGATGTTCGGCTTCTTGAAGGGCGGCTTGATGAATTTCGTTATCCGCAAAGTGAAAAAAATGGTGCCTGATTACCGCATTGCCGGTGCAATCGGTTTTCAGACGGCCTTGAAAGAAGGTGCGGCCCACGCTTATCAGCCGGTGGCCTTGCAGCAAAACGATACCGCCTTTCTGCAATATACCGGCGGCACAACCGGTGTTGCCAAAGGTGCGGAGCTGAGCCACGGCAACATTATCGCCAATATGATGCAGGGTGCGGAATGGATCGGCGACCGTTTGAAACAGGGCGAAGAGATGGT
Source organism: Neisseria sp. (assembly GCA_030532645.1). Lineage (GTDB taxonomy): Bacteria > Pseudomonadota > Gammaproteobacteria > Burkholderiales > Neisseriaceae > Neisseria. The sequence goes on from JAUNKU010000044.1 coordinate 9,956, forward strand.
TTTGGGCGCGCTGCCGCTTTACCATATTTTTGCGCTGACGATTAACCTGATGATTTTTATGCAGGCCGGCGGCTGCGTGCTGTTGGTAACCAATCCGCGCGATATGAAGAGCTTTATTGCCGATTTGCAGAAAAACCGCATTTCCGTGTTTATCGGTGTGAACACGCTGTTTAACGCGATGGCTAACCGCGAAGATTTCGCCGCGCTGGATTTTTCGTCTTACAAACTCACGCTCGGCGGCGGTATGGCAACGCAAAAAGCCGTGGCTGAAAAATGGAAAACCGTTACCGGCACACCGATTGTCGAAGCTTACGGCTTAACCGAAGCCAGCCCCGGCGTATGCTGCAATCCGCTGGATATTCCGGCCTACACCGGCAGCATCGGCCTGCCTTTGCCGAATACCGATGTCGAGCTGCGTAATGCCGACGGCCAAGCAGTGCCTGTCGGCGAGGCGGGCGAGATGTGGATTAAAGGCCCGCAGGTAATGCAGGGCTATTGGAACCGTCCTGACGAAACCGCCAAAGTATTCGATGAACGCGGCTTCTTGGCAACGGGCGACATCGCCGTGATGGATGAAAAAGGCTGGATTAAGCTGGTGGACCGCAAAAAAGATATGATTGTGGTTTCGGGCTTCAATGTTTATCCGAACGAAATCGAAGACGTTGCCGCTCTGCACCCGAAAGTGCTGGAAGCCGCCTGTATCGGCGTGAAGAGCGAGCAAACCGGCGAAGCGGTCAAACTGTTTGTGGTGAAAAAAGACGCATCGCTGACCGAAGACGAACTGCGCCGCTTCTGCCGCGAACATCTGACTGCGTATAAAGTACCGCGTCAGATTGAATTCCGTGATGAACTGCCGAAATCGAACGTCGGCAAGATTTTGCGGCGCGAATTGCGCTCGGAATAAAGATTTTCGGCTTGGAAAAGCACTTTGTGATGCCCGGGGCAAACCCGGGCATTTTTCTGTTCCGGTTTCAGCGGCTTCACCGGAAAGGAAACCGGATATGGCGGTTGAAAGAACACAAAGGCCGTCTGAAAACGGAAGCGGCAAGCAGGCGGCCGTTCTCACGTTTTTTCAGACGGCCTTCCTGCATTTTTCTGATGAAAATCCTTGAACAAAACCGAATTTTTCCGCCGTCGGCGGCTGAAAATCAGCTATAATGCCGAAGTTTCAGCCGCCTGTTTCCGCTTCCTTGGAAGCAAATAGGTTCAGGCGCAATTTTCTGCTTTTAGCGATGCAGAAACTCCGTTTTCAGACGGCCTTTTGCCGTTTGTATTCAATTATCAAGCAACAATCAGATATGGCACAAAAAATCCAAGCGGTAAAAGGTATGAACGACCTTTTGCCGGTCGAACAAAAAGATTTCAAATTAACGGCCGCGTTCTGGCAGGCCTTTGAAAATGCCGTAGGCCGCTGGACCAAGCGTTACGGCTATCAGCAAATCCGCACGCCGATTGTCGAGCAGACCGGC
>JAUNKU010000045.1:0-9194 GCA_030532645.1 Neisseria sp.
AGCCGAAAGCGGCCATCAGCAATGCGCCTTTGGCTGCGCCGCCGCTGCCCAGTGCGTAAAGCGAGGCGCTGTACACAAGACCGCAAGGCAGCCAGCCCCAAAGCAGTCCGGCGGCAAAGGCGGCTCGGCTGCTTTTAATCGGCAGCAGCCGGTTGAGCAGCGGATTGAGCCGTTTCCATACGGGCAGGCCGAGGCTTTCGATTTTCCGAGCCGCCTGCGACAAACCGGCCAGATACAGGCCCAAAAACAGCAGCAGAATGTTTGCAGCGACAAACAGGCCGTTTTGCAGGGTGCGCGTATGGTCGAGCAGCATACCGAAGCCGCCGAGTGCGCCGAGTAATGCTCCGATGGCGGTGTAGCTGGCGAGACGGCCGCTGTTGAGCAGTGCAATCATTGCCAAGCGGCTGCGTTCGGGCGGCAGTTGCAGCACAAAAGCGGAGGAAAGTCCGCCGCACATTCCGATACAGTGGCCGCCGCCGAAAAAACCGAGCAGGAAGAGGGTAAAGAGGGAAAGGTCGGCGTTCATTCATTTCTTTCCGAAAGAAACAGTTGGCCGATTATAGCGGATTTACGGGGCTTGCCGCGCCGACTTTTTGAGGAAGCTTGGCTGGGTTTCGGCTTTGTTTTGCTGTGCAACAGCTCCGTTTTGCTTCGTTTTAGCTTCGCAGAAACTCCGCTTCGCTCCGTTTTCAGACGGCGTTGAATGTTGCGATGTGAATAAATCATTGATTTAACTTTATAAAAGTTTGTAAGACGGGAGAAAAAAAGGCAGAAACGTTTATTTTGCAAGATTTGCTTGGCATAAAAAATCTGTGTTTGAACGGATTTTGGGAATATTCTGTTGTTTTGTTGAGCATTTTTAGCATTCTGCAACGGGTGCTTACCGTGCGTTTTCAAATAAATTTCCTTATGATGCGTCCTTACATTCCCTTACATAACAAATTTCAGCAGTTTTATTCTGCAAAGGAGCGAAACAATGGCACATCAAACTTCTGCAAAATGGATTTTGGCAACTTTGGCTGCTTCGGTATTGGCAGCCTGTTCGCAACAGGAAGCCAAACAAGAGGCGAAGCCCGAAGCCGCTGCTTCTGCCGCGCCTGCCGGTGAGATGAAAAAAGTAGCGATTACTGCGATTGTCGAGCATCCGGCGCTGGACGCTGTGCGCGAAGGCGTGTTGGCGGAATTGAAAGAAAAAGGTTATGAAGAAGGCAAAAACCTGACCGTAGATTTCCAAAGCGCGCAAGGCAGCACGGCCAATGCCGCGCAGATTGCCAAGAAATTTGTCGGCGACAGCCCTGATGTGATTGTGGCGATTGCAACACCGAGCGCGCAATCGATGGTGGCGGCAACGAAAACCCTGCCGATTGTGTATGCTGCCGTAACCGATCCGGTGGCGGCCAAGCTGGTGCCGGGCTGGGAGGCTTCCGGTACGAATGTAACCGGCGTTTCGGACGAGCTGCCTTTGGAACCGCAAATCGAATTGATGAAAAAAGTGGTTCCCGGCGTGAAGAAGGTCGGTTATGTGTACAGCTCGGGCGAAGTCAATTCCACCACCGTATTGGAGCAGCTGAAAGGCAAGCTGGAACCGCAAGGCATCGAGCTGGTGGCCGCGCCTGCACAGCGTTCGTCTGACGTGTTGACCGCCGCACGCAGCCTGAACGGCAAAGTGGACGTGATTTACAGCTCGCTGGACAACAATGTGATGGCGAACTATGAATCAATGTTTAAAGCGGCGGCGGAAATGAAAACGCCTCTGGTGGCTTCCGATACTTCCGGCGTAGCGCGCGGTGCAGTAGCGGCTTTGGGCGTGAACTATGTGGAAATCGGCAAGAAAGCCGGCGATGCGGTGTATCAAATCCTGAGCGGTACGAAAGCGGGCGACATTCCTTCTGCACGTATGGAAAAACTGGATTTGGTATTGAGCAAGAAAAATGCGGCAGCCACCGGTACGGAATTGTCGGAAGACTTGCTGAAAGAAGCGAAAGAAGTTCAGGAATAAACAACAGAGCGGTGCGGCAAGGCAGTTTTCAGACGGCCTTGCCGGACACAAGCCGCTTTTCAGACGGCATAACGGGCAACTGTTATGCCGTCTGAAAACAAGCTTTCCAAAAACGATAAAACAGTCCGGCCGTGGCCGACAAAGGCTTCGGCCTGACAAAGAGAGAAAACTATGAGCCTGATTGCTTTTTTCGGCGGAATCGAAGCAGGCCTGATTTATGCCTTGGTGGCATTGGGTGTGCTGATTTCCTTCCGTATTCTCGATTTCCCCGATCTGACTGCCGACGGCAGCTTTCCATTGGGCGCGGTGGTGTTTGCCGTCAGCGTGGGCTTGGGTGTGAACCCTTGGCTGGCTTGTCTGCTCGGCGCATTGGCCGGTGCGCTGGCCGGTATGCTGACCGCTTGGTTGCACGTTTCGCTGAAACTTTTGCCGCTTTTGGCCGGTATTTTGGTGATGGTGTCGCTCTATTCCATCAATCTGCGGATTACCGGCGGTACGCCCAATCTGCCACTTTTGGATACGCCCAGCGTGTTTTCCCCGTTTCTGGCCGATGATTACAGCAATCAGTTTTGGGTGCAGCCTTTGGTTGTGCTGGCGTTTGTGATTGCTGCAAAAATCCTGCTCGATTGGTTTTTCCACACCAAAACCGGTTTGGCAATGCGGGCCACCGGTATCAATGCCCGTATGGCGCGGGCACAGGGAGTGGATACGTCCAAAATGATTGTGCTCGGTATGGCTTTGTCGAACGGCTTGATTGCTTTGGGCGGCGCATTGTTCGCACAAACCACCGGCAGCGCGGATTTGGCCAGCGGCATCGGCACGATTGTGATCGGTTTGGCCGCCGTGATTATCGGCGAAAACCTGTTCGGCCGCCGCAATATCGTGATGATTACGCTCTCGGCGGTGGCCGGTGCGCTGGTGTACCGCTTGCTGATTGCCTTTGCTTTAGGCAATGAATTTCTGCAAAGCATCGGCGTGCGGCCGACCGATTTGAACCTGATTACCGCCGTCTTGGTGGTGGCTGCCTTGCGCCTGCCTTTGTTGAAACGTGCTTTGAAAGGGAAGAAAACATTATGATGCGCGCAGAAAACCTGAAAATCACGTTCAACCCCGGCACGCCGATTGAAAATCCGGCAATGCGCGGTATGACGCTGCATATCAAAGAAGGCGAATTTGTAACGGTTATCGGCAGCAACGGAGCAGGCAAATCCACGTTTCTGAACGCCATCAGCGGCGATTTGCTGGTGGACAGCGGCAGTATCCATATTGCCGGAGAAGATGTCACCCGTTTGCCCTCGCACCAGCGTTCGCATTTGGTGGCGCGGGTGTTTCAAGACCCATTGGCCGGTACTTGCGAAGCATTGAGCATTGAAGAAAATATGGCGCTGGCTTTGTCGCGCGGCGCGAAGCGCGGTTTGTCTGCGGCTTTGGATAAAGAAAAACGCGAGCTGTTCCGTGAAAAATTATCGCTGTTGAAGCTCGGCTTGGAAAACCGTTTGAGCGACCGTATCGGCCTGCTGTCGGGCGGCCAGCGTCAAGCCGTCAGCCTGTTGATGGCGAGTTTGCAGCCCAGCCGGATTTTGTTGCTGGACGAGCATACTGCCGCGCTCGACCCGAAAACCGCTGCGTTTGTTTTGGAGCTGACCGACCGTATCGTGGAAGAGAACAAGCTGACCGCGATGATGGTAACGCATTCGATGCGCCAAGCGCTCGATCACGGCTCGCGTACCGTAATGCTGCATCAAGGCAAAGTGGTGTTGGACGTTTCCGGCGAGCAGCGGCGCGGTATGGATGTGCCGGATTTGTTGGATTTGTTCGAGCAGACGCGCGGCGAGAAAGTGTCGGACGATACTTTGCTGCTGGGCTGATGTTTCATTAAATCAAGGCCGTCTGAAAACGAAGCAAAACAGCGTTTTCAGACGGCCTTCATTTTCTTCTTCACGTTTATCGAACAAACAGAATCCGCTATACTGGCGGTTTTCCTGTGCGCGTGCTTTTGATGGGCTGAAAAGCGGTATCGGGGCAGTCAAAAACATTAAGATGCCGTTAGGCTCGGGCTTGCTCCGAGTGTCTTTTCCCCGAATATGACAGGGTTTAACAGGCAAAATTTGCCGGAAACGGCGTTTTTCAGACGGCCTTATTTAAAGAACGCCCAGCCCGTTTTCAAAAAGCACAAACCGCGCAGACCGCTGATTTGGATTGTTATGTTGTTGGATGTAAGCCGTTATTCTTTTTCCGTTTTCGCCTCCGAAGCGCGTGCTTTGGGCAAACTGGCTTGGCCGATTATGTTGGCGCAGATTGCCGCTTTGGGCGTGGGCTTTGTCGATACCGTGATGGCAGGGGCGGCCGGTAAAGAAGATTTGGCGGCGGTGGCGCTCGGTTCTTCCGCGTTTGCTACGGTATTTATTACTTTGTTGGGCGTGATGACGGCGCTCAACCCGATGATTTCGCAGCTGTTCGGCGCGGGCAAGCACGCCGAAGTGGGCGAAACGGGGCGGCAGGGTTTGTGGTTCGGCCTGATTATCGGTACGGCCGGTATGCTGCTGCTTCTGGCTTCCGTTGCGCCGTTTATGTGGTATCTGGACTTGCAGCCGCGCGTGGAAGAGATGCTGGCGCAATACTTGATATTTGTGGCGCTGGCGATGCCGGCGGCAATGCTGCACCGTGCGCTGCATGCTTATGCGTCCAGCCTGAACCGTCCCAAGCCGATTATGTGGGTGAGTTGGGCGGCTTTGGTGCTGAATATTCCGCTGAACTATGTTTTTGTGTACGGCAAGTTCGGTATGCCTGCGCTGGGCGGTGCAGGCTGCGGTTTGGCAACGCTTTTGGTGTTTTGGTTTAACGCCGCCGCGCTGTGGTTATATGTGAAAAAACAGGCGTATTTTGCGCCTTTCGGTTTGTCCGGCGGTTTTTCCAAGCCCGATTGGGGTTTGTTGAAGCAGATTTGGAAACTGGGCTGGCCGATCGGTTTTTCCTACTTTTTGGAAGTGAGCCTGTTTTCTTTTATTGTGTTTCTGATTGCCAAATTCGGTGAAGACCAAGTAGCCGCGCAGCAAGTGGTGATTAGTCTGACGGGTATTATTTATATGGTTCCGCAGGCGCTGGGCTCGGCTTCTACCGTGCGCGTCGGCTATGCGCTGGGCAAAGGTTGGCGGCAGAAAGCGCGTTATATTTCCGGTGTGTCGGTGCTGACCGGCTGGGGTGCGGCGGTTTTGACGATGACGTTTCTGATTACCGCGCGCCATCTGATTACCGGCATTTATACCGATGACGAAACGGTGCGTACGATTGCCGCGCAGGTTTTATTGTTTGCGGCCTTTTTCCAGTTTTTCGATTTTACCCAGTGCATTGCTTCTTATGCTTTGCGCGGTTACAAAATCACCAAAGCGCCGATGCTGGTACACGGCATCGCCTTTTGGGGCTTGGGTCTGCTGCCCGGATATTGGCTGGCAAACGCGCGGCAAATGGAGATTTTCGGCTTTTGGACGGCATTGATTATTTCGTTGGCCGCCGCAGCTTTGCTGCTGGTCGGCCTGCTGGAACGGCACAGCCGTAAAATCGCCGCTGAAAAAGGATTGTTGTGATGAATGTGAAAACCGATGTTGATTTGCAGCCGTTCAATACGTTCGGCTTGCCTGCGCGGGCGGCTTATTTTGTCGAGCTGACGGACGAGGCGCAGCTACCGGAAATAGGCCGTCTGAAACCTTTCGACCGCCAAACGGTTTTGTGGCTCGGCGGCGGCAGCAATGTGCTGTTTGACGGCGATTATGCCGGCTTGGTTGTCAGAATGGCGAACAAAGGCATACGCGAAACCAAGCGTGAAAACGGGCAGGTTTGGCTGGAAGCCAAAGCCGGCGAAGTGTGGCACGATTTTGTGTTGCACACCGTATCGCTCGGTTTGAGTGGCTTGGAAAACCTCAGTCTGATTCCCGGTACGGTGGGTGCATCGCCCGTGCAGAATATCGGCGCATACGGCGTGGAAGTCAAAGAACGGATTGAGGCGGTAAACTGTTTTGATTTGGAAACGCAGCAGTTTGTAACGCTGTCGAACGCCGACTGCCGCTTTGCCTACCGCGAAAGCCTGTTCAAGCAAGAGGGCAAGGGACGTTATGTGATTTGCTCGGTGGTTTTCCGTTTGGACGAAGATTTTACGCTGAAAGCCGGTTACGGCGATTTGGCGCAGGTGCTGGCCGAGCAATGCCAAGGTCGCGAGCCGACTGCCGCCGATGTATCGCGTGCGGTCTGTATGTTGCGTTCGGCGAAACTGCCCGATCCGAAAGTGCTCGGCAATGTCGGCAGCTTCTTTAAAAATCCGGTCGTGCCGTCTGAAAAAGCGGCCGAACTCTACGCGCAATACGACAATATGCCGCGCTATCCGCAGCCGGACGGCTCGGTCAAACTGGCCGCAGGCTGGCTTATCGACCAATGCCGTCTGAAAAACTTCCAAATCGGCGGCGCGGCGGTACACGAAAAACAGGCGCTGGTGTTGGTGAACCGCGGCGGCGCAACGGCAGCCGATGTCCGCGCTTTGCAGCAGCATATCCAAAACGCAGTGGCCGGACGTTTCGGCATTGCATTGGAAGCCGAACCGAATTGGCTGGTTTCAGCCGGATAAAACAGCATTCCAGCTGCGCGAGCAGCCGGTTTTTTCAGACGGCCTAACGGGAGAAAGCGATGCCGAAAGAAAACAAACAAAACACTTTCGATCGGATTATTGCCGCCAGCTTGCAGCTTTTCAACGAAGAGGGCGAGCGCAATGTCAGTACCAACCACATTGCCGCGCATTTGGGCATCAGCCCCGGCAATCTGTATTACCATTTCCGCAATAAAGAAGAAATCATCGTGCGGCTTTACCGCCAATACAGCACCGCGATTATGGCTTGGCTGCAAGACGCGCCGCTGCCGCAGAATATGCAGGATACTGCCGATTATCTCAACGGCATTTTCGAGATTATGTGGCAATACCGCTTCCTGTTCAGCGATGTCAATTCGCTGCTCTCGCGCAGTGCCGAACTGGTGGGCGAGCATAACGAGCTGACGCGCGACAAAGCCCGTCCGATGATGCTGCGCCATCTGCGCGAGCTGGCCGATAACGGCGTGCTGCATTTCCGCGAAGAAGCCGATATTGAAGATTTGTGCATCAATCTTTGGATGACCACCAAATACTGGTTCGACTTCGACCGCTCGATGCGCGGCCGCGGCAAATTAACCGAAAGCGCCCGCGCATTGGGCGTATTGCGTAATCTCAGCCTGCTGCGCCCGTATATTTCGGAAAACCACCGCGCCGAGCTGCAAAGCGTCAGCGAAGATTTGAAAAAACGCGCCGCAGCGTAAATGCAGGCCGTCTGAAAAAAAGCGGCCGGAAAGCGCGCGCAAATGCCGTTCTGTTATCGGGAAACATCTGTTTTTCAGACGGCCTTAACCATCTTGTATTACACCGCTCCGAATTTCCGTGAAAGGAAAATAAAATGACCCAATTCACCATCGCCCTGCGCGGCAAAGACAAAGCGCCGCTCGACATTATCGGCAAAATGGCCAACCGCCACGGCTTGATTGCCGGTGCAACTGGTACGGGTAAAACCGTTACCCTGCGTAAAATGGCGGAAAGTTTCAGCAAGGCCGGCATTCCCGTGTTTCTCGGCGATGTGAAAGGCGATTTGTCGGGCATTTGCCTGCCGGGCGACGGTAAGGGCAAGGTCGGCGAACGGATGGCCGAATTCGGTTTGGGCGAAGATTATCTGAGCGGCTGCCCCGTGCGTTTTTGGGACGTGTACGGCGAAACCGGCATTCCGGTGCGCGTTACCATTTCCGAAATGGGACCGATGCTGCTGGCGCGTTTGATGAATTTGAACGACACGCAGGAAGGCCTGCTCAATCTGGTGTTCAAAGTGGCCGACGATAAAGGCTGGCATCTGATTGATTTGAAAGACTTGCGCGGTATGCTGCAATACGTTTCCGACCACGCCAAAGAATTCCGCACACAATACGGCAACGTTTCTGCCGCCAGCGTGGGTGCGATTCAGCGCCAGCTTTTGCAGCTGGAAAGCGAGGGCGCGGAGCATTTCTTCGGCGAGCCGGAGCTGGATTTGCAGGATTGGCTGCAAAGCGAAGGCGGGCAGGGCGTAATCAATATCCTGAATTCGGAAAAACTGATGCGCTCGCCGCGTTTGTACAGCGCATTTCTGCTGTGGTTTTTGGCCGAATTGTTCCAAAACCTGCCCGAAGTCGGCGATTTGGACAAGCCGAAATTCGTGATGTTTTTCGATGAAGCACACTTGATGTTCGATAACGCCGCGCCTGCGTTGGTGGAGCAGGTCGAACAAGTGGTGCGCCTGATCCGCTCCAAAGGCGTGGGCGTGTATTTCGTTACCCAAAATCCGCTGGATTTGCCCGACAGCATTCTCGGCCAGCTCGGCAACCGCGTACAGCACGCTTTGCGCGCCTTTACGCCGCGCGACCAAAAAGCGGTGAAAGCCGCAGCCGAAACCTTCCGCAGCAATCCGGAATTGAAAGTGGCCGATGCGATTATCGAATTGGGCGTAGGCGAAGCGCTGGTGTCGTTCTTGGACGAAAAAGGGATGCCGGGCATTGTGGAACGCGCTTTTGTTCTGCCGCCTTCATCGCAGCTTGCGCCGCTTTCCGCCGAAGAGCGCGACAGCCGTTTCCGCAGCGATATTCTCTACCGCCACTATAAAGACGCGGTGGACAATTTCTCCGCTTTTGAAGCCTTGCAGCAAGTAGCCGAACAAGAGGCGCAGGCCGCGGCCGAAGCCGAGCAGCAGAAAGCCGCTGCCAAAGCGAAACCGGAAGAAAAAGCCCAGCCGGGCTTGGTGGACGGCTTCCTCGGCGGCTTGTTCGGCGGCCGCAAAAAAGCCAATCAGGGCGTAGGCTACGACGTAGCCGATGCCATCGGCAACCAAATCAACAAGCAAGTAACCCGCGCTATTTCGCGCAGCGTGATGGGCGTGATTAAAAATATGATGAAGTAAGATGAAGGCCGTCTGAACATACGGTTTGCGCATACCAAACCGCCGCAGCCCGATTTTCAGACGGCCTCAGCCGTTTCCCTTGATTTTTTCTGGTTCAAAATGCCTGCCAAACTCCCCCAAAAGCCCAAAATCATTTTCTTCGACATCGACGATACGCTCTATATCAAAGACGAGCGGCGTATCGCGCCGAATACCGAGCGTGCGCT
>JAUNKU010000045.1:9294-11350 GCA_030532645.1 Neisseria sp.
GGTGTGTGCGAGCAGGGCATTTGGGTGTCGCGCGAGAGCGAAGGGCTGTTGCAGGCAATGCGCGATTTGGGGATTGCGTATATTCCGCAGATGCGTGCCGACCGGCGTGCGCCGGTGTATCAGATGCTGGCGTTTTATCCCGAAAGCCGTGCGGCCGAAATCGAGCCGGGCTTGCCGCGCAACATCAAAACCGTGCGCTGGCACCGCGAAGCAGTGGATTTACTCGATAAAGCCGGCTCGAAAGCACGCGGTATCCAAACCGTTTTGGATACGCTCGGCCTGACGATGGCTGATGCGATGGCTTTCGGCGACGGTTTGAACGACCGCGAAATGCTCGGCGCAGTCGGTTTCGGCGTGGCGATGGGCAATGCCGAAGCCGAATTGAAAGCCGTTGCCGACTATATCGCGCCTGCTGCCGCCGATGACGGAATTTACCGTGCTTTGTGTGATTTGGGCGTGATTGAGGCCGTCTGAGAAAGCGCAAGCTGCAATGAAATTAAAACAAACGGATTGTCTGCGCAGCTAAAAGCTTTGCTTTTCGCGTCGCTAAAACTGTATTGACAATAATGTTAAAACGCTAAAATAACTAAAAAACAATATTAAAACAACAATATATTCATCATCTGCAAACCTGTCCCCTCTCCCGCTGGCGGGGGAGGGCTAGGGTGGGGGTGTCAGTCCGAAGGGCTGAATATTCCATTCAAAACCATTAAAACCGAACAAAAAAACAAAGAATGCCGTCTGAAACTATACCGAACCAAGAATACCGTTTAATCGAATCGGTACGCCTGCTGGAAGAGCGAGGCTATCTGTTCGCCGCCGATCCGCGTGCGCTGACCGATGCGCTGCGCCGTGCAGAGGGCAGTACCGAAGAGAAGCTGCTGCAACGCGCGGAACAGGCCGACCGCAACCATAAATTGCGCGATGCGTTGAACCGCGTGGCGCAGAGTTCGCGCCTGCTGCTGCTCGGCCTGACGGTGTTGTGGGCTGTGCTTGGTTTTACCGCAACGGCTGCATTGCTGGGCAGTTCGGGGCTGAACTTCTTTCTGCTGCTGGCCGCCGTATTGGGAACGAACAGTCTGATGTTTCTGCTGTGGCTGGCCAGCCTGCCGCTGAGTAAAAACGATGCGCTTTCGTGGCTCAATCCGGCTTGGCGGATACGCAGTAAAGATGCGCTGAACAGCGCCGTTGCACAAGTTTACAGCAACGAATGGCGCTCGCCTGCACGGAAATGGCGGCTGGGAATGCTGACGCACCGCCTTTGGTTGGCCAGTCTGAGCGGTATGCTGGCCGCTGCCGTGCTGCTGTTGTCGCTGCGGCAATATACGTTTAACTGGGAAAGCACGCTGCTTTCAGACGGCATATTTGTGCAGGCCGTGCATTGGCTGGGCGCGCTGCCGTCCGCGCTCGGTTTTCCCGTGCCGGACAGCGAAGCCGTACTCGGCAGCCGTTTGAACCACAATACTGCCTCTGCCCGTGAATGGGGCGGATTGTTGGTGGGCAGTATGCTGGTTTACGGCATTCTGCCGCGGGCGGCCGCTTGGTTGTTCTGCCGTCTGAAAAGCGCGCAATACCGCGCCAAATTGCCGCTGGAATTGCCCTATTATCAAGAAATTATCCGCATCTGGCAGACGGAAATCATTGATGCGGATACCGTTAAAGAAAAGGTTGCCGCTGCGGTCAAACCGTTTGTTGCGAAGCCCGATGCGCCGCAATACGCCCTGATGTTGGAACGCGCTTGGCCGGATACGCGCTGGTTTGTTTCTGTGCTGGCGCAGAATTGGCAGGACGGCGGTACGGCAGACAGCCGCGACAGCGTTGCCGAGTGGGCGGCGCGTTTGCAGCAGGAAGGCGCGCAGTTGCTAATCGGTATCCGAGCACAAACGCTGCCCGACCGCGGCCTGCTGCGCCAGATCGTGCGTTTGGCCGAAGCGGCTGACGGTGCAGCGGTGCAGCTTCTGGCGGAAGACGGTTTTTCAGACGGCCTAGCGCATTATCTGGAACAATGGCAGCAGGCTTTGGACGGCATCGGGATAAGCTATTTGAATCCGCCCGT
>JAUNKU010000046.1 GCA_030532645.1 Neisseria sp.
GGTTTATTTGGCCGGAACCGTGCCCATTCTGCGTTTGAGCGAAGTATGCGGTTCGTTCAGGAGGCTGGCGTAATATGTGGCGTTGGTCATTACTTTTTTCACATAGTCGCGCGTTTCGTTGAACGGAATGGTTTCGGCGTAAATCGCGCCTTCCAGCGGTACATCGGCCTGCCACTGGCGCGAACGGCCGGGGCCTGCGTTATAGCCTGCGGTAGCCATTACTTCGTTGTTTTGCAGACGGCGTTTGGCATCGCCCAGATACCAAGTGCCCATACGGATATTGCCGTCCATTGTATAGAGCTGGCTGCTGTCCATACCGATTTTACGGGCGATTTCGCGGGCGGTTGCCGGCATTACCTGCATCAAACCTTGTGCGCCTACACTGGATTTTGCGCCCAGCATAAAGCGGCTTTCCTGACGGATCAGACCATACACCCAAGCGGTATCGATGCCGGCTTGTTCGGAATAGCGTTTTACCTGCTCGCTGAACGGCGTGATGTAGCGCAGATTGTAATGCAGGGTGTTATCGGTATCGGCGGCGGTATTGACAGCCATTTCGTAGAAGCCGTTGTTATATGCCAGCTGCGCGGCGGTGATTTTGGCGGCTTCGTTCAGGCCGCGCACGGCATAACGCCATTCCGCCTGTGCCAAACGGCGCATTGCCGCATCGCCGTTCAAGCTGTTGCGGTACAGCACCAAAGCGCGGTTGACTGCGCCGTCTTTCGCCAAGCGGTTCACTTCGCTGCTGCTCGGATTCGCGATATTGTTGCGCGTATTGACTTTGCCGCCCAGCTCTTCTGCGGCCAGCAAGGCGTAGAAATTACGGCCGCTTTGTGCGGCTTTTTGATACAGCGCCTGCGCTTGGCTGCTGCGGCCTTGCGCGGCATAGCTGCGTGCCAGCCAATATTGCCAAGTCGGGTCGTTTTGCAGCTTGGCAGGCATTGCTTCGATAATGGAAGCCAGCTCGCCCCAACGGCTGAAACGCAGCGCGGAACGGGCATACCATTCAAATTGTTCTTTGGTGAGCTGTTTGCGGTCGGCGCGGTTGTAATAGCTCAGCGCAGCGGCGAAATTACGGCTTTTCGCCTGCTGTAAACCGATTACGCCCCAAGCAAAACCGGCTTGCGCGCGCGTTACCTCGCCGCTCTCTTCCAAGGCCGACAAACGCGCGGCCGCAGCGGCGGAAGGATTGCTCAAAATATCGCGCAACAGATTTTCCTGCGCACCTTGGCCGCTGCCGCCGTCCAGCGGACTGCCCAAAGCCGCCGCCAAATTACGCGCATCGGTCAAACGTTTGGACGCCAGCAAAATGCGTACTCTCCGCCAAGCATCATCGTTTTTCAGACGGCCTTGCGCGGCGGCATTCTGAATCAGACGCATACAGCCTTCCGACAAACCTTCGGCTTCCAACACCTGCTCGGCCGCCAAACGGCTGCCGCCTTCCATCATTTCGGCATAACACTGCAACTCAACCGGGCTGCCGGCTTTGTCCAGCTTGGCATATTCACGCTTGAACGCGCCCCAGTCGCCCGTTTTCGCCAGATTTTTCAACCATTCGATACGTACATTTTCCGCCATTGCGCTATCTGGTACTCGGTTCAGAAAAGCTGCCGCCGCCGCACCGTCTCCGGCTTTGGCCGCACGCAATGCGCTGTCGTAAGCATAGTAGTCGGACAAAATTTTCTCATCGCCCTCGCTCATACGCTGCGGCAATCTGCCCTGCTCTTTTGCAACTTGCGGCTTGCTTGGCTGAGAAGCAGTTTCTTGCGGCTGCTCGGGCGTAGAACAGGCGGCCAATGCGGCCGCGCACAGCCAAATCAGGCGTTTTTGTACGGTTTTCATCATTTTTTATGCTCGTTTCCGTGTTTTAATGCTGTTCAAACGGTTTTCAGACGGCCTTAAAAGCAAAAAGGCCGTCTGAAAAAGAAATCAGGCCGCATCATACCAGTTTTTCAGGCGTGGAACGTAAAGGACGGGGGATTTACTTTTTCTTACGGCTGCGTGTTGTCGGAGATAAAGAAAGGCCATTATGATTTAACGGCCTGATTCGGTTTTCAGACGGCCTGCGGGTCGGTTATTTTTTCCAGTATGCCGGTGTGAACAGAATAAACACGGTGAAGATTTCCAAGCGGCCGAGCAGCATTACGATGGTGCAGAGCCATTTTTGAAAATCGCTGAGCGAGGCGTAATTATAGGCGGGGCCGACTACACCGAGACCGGGGCCGGCGTTGGTAATGCAGGCGATAACGGCGGTGAGCGAGGAAATGAAATCCAAGCCGCTGGCGAGCATAATCAGCGTAAAGACAACCACGGTCATAAAGTACACGAAAATAAAGGCCATCACTGCCATTGCGGTGCGTTCGGACACGGAATGGCGGTTCAGTTTGACGGTGCTGACGGCATTCGGATGCAGCAGCAGCGACACTTCGCGCAGGCTGAATTTGGCCAACACCAGCGCACGGGCCAGTTTGATGCCGCCGCCCATCGAGCCGGTATTGGCCAACACATTGGCAAGGAAAAACAGGCTCAGCGTTACAATCAGCGGCCACTGGCCGAAATCGGCATTGGCATAGCCGTTTGCCAAACCGATGGAAACGAAATTGAAGCTGACGTAGCGGAAAGCATCAGCCAAGCTGTAATAATCTTTATGCCAGAGATAAAGCGAGGCAGCGCAAATGCTTAATGCGAGCAGCAGCAGCATTGTGCGCGTTTCTTCGTTGCGCCAATACGGTTTCAGCGTTTTTTGGTGTGCCACGGTGAAATGTACAGCAAAATTCATTCCGCCCAGCACGGTAAACAGCATAATCACGGCTTCTACGGCAGGCGAATCGAAAAAGGCGATGCTGTTGTCGTGGGTGGAAAAACCGCCGAGCGAAAAGGTGGACATTGCGTGGCAGACGGCATCGAACCAGCCCATTCCGGCCATTCTCAGCGACAGGCAAGTCGCCAAGGTAAAGCCTAAATACACCATCCACAAGCGTTTGGCCGTCTGAGAAATGCGCGGTGCCATTTTGCTGTCTTTGTCGATGCCCGGAATTTCGGCTTTGAAGAGCTGCGTACCGCCCACGCCGAGCATCGGCAGAATGGCTACGGCCAAAACAATGATACCCATACCGCCCAGCCAGTTCATCATATGCCGCCAGAAATTGAGCGTCGGTGCGAGCGTATCGAGGCTGGTGAACACCGTTGCGCCGGTGGTGGTCAGGCCGCTGATGGCTTCGAAAAACGCATCGGTATAGCTGAGTGTGGGAAAGTAGAGATAAAACGGCATTGCCGAAATGGCCGCGAAGCCGAGCCAGAGCATAAATACCAGCGTGAAACCGTCGCGCACGCGCAATTCGCGATGGCCTTTGGCGGTCAGCGCAAGCGCAATCAGCGAACCGGCCAGCGTTACCGTTGCTGTGGCGGCAAATGCGGTAAACGTGCCGTCGTGGAACAAATACGAAACCAGCGTCGGCACCAGCAGCAGCGCGGCATAGAAAACGCCCAGTTTGGACAGGACGTGGATAATCGGGAGGACTTTCTGCATAATCTGTTCAGCAGAGGCGCGGCATCAAGCAAAGCAAAAAGATGAATTTGCTTCTATGCTGTTTGCCGCGCCTTTATCAATCAGTTTTTACCGCAACAGGCTTTGAACTTTTTACCGCTGCCGCAAGGACAAGGATCGTTGCGGCCGACTTTGCCGCCTTCGCGGCGCACGGTTTGCGGCTTGTTCAAAACCGCCTGCCAGAACAATGCAATATCTAAGAGCGTATCGGGCAGATCTTTTTTCAACTGCGCCAGCTCGCGCTCGCTCAGTTCCAGCAGTGCGCCGCCTTCGCTGTCTTCGTCATACACGCCGGCCAATGCCATCAACGGATAAAAGCTGTCTTCAAATTCTTCATTGTCGGCACGCTCGAACCAATCGGTTTCCACAGTATCCAGCGCGTAGAGATAGGCATTGCACCAAGTAAAATAATCGGTTTCGCCCTCTTCGTCCTGATAAAACCATAATTCCGGCAGCTTGCGCTCGGTTTTCAGACGGCCTGCCATATCATCGGCCAAAGCCTGCACCAATTCGCGGATTTCGTTTTGCTCTGCTTCGCTGAATTCAACTTCGTCCAATATTTCCGGCAGCCATTGCTCGGGCTTCACTTCATCAGGGCCGGACACCAAAGCCAGCATATAAGCCTGCACTTCGTCCGAACGCATCGAACCGGCATCTGAGGCGCGGAAATCCAACAGTTCGGCCAAGCGTGCGCGTTGTTGTTCGTTAAAATTCTGCATTTTGTCTTCCTAAAAATCTTTCAAAAATCGGGGTTAAGGCAAACGCTGGCGCATTTGTTCGAACAGGCAGACCGTTGCCGCCATCGCTACATTCAGCGATTCCGTCGCACCGGCCATCGGAATCAGCACGCATTCGTCTGCCGCCTGCTGCATCGTTTCGCTTGCGCCGCTGCCTTCATTGCCGAACAGCCACGCACAAGGCCCGCGCAAATCCAGTTCATACAGCGATTTCGGTTTGCCTGCGCCCAACGCCGTTACATACAGCGGTTCACGGTAGGCCGGACGCCATTGCAGCAAATCCGCACGCGTATGCAGCGACAATAAAAAGTGCGCCCCCATACCGGCGCGCAGCACCTTCGGCGACCATACGTCGGCACAGCCTTTGTCCAACACAATCCGCTGCACGCCGGAAGCCGCCGCACTGCGCAATACCGTACCGATATTGCCGGGGTCTTGCACCTTTTCCAGCACCGCGCAATCGCCGTTTTCCGGCAGCGCTTTTTCAGACGGCACAACCATTACCGACACAATATCCGCACCTTCGCTCAGGCTGTTGATTTTTTCCAAAGCCCGTTCCGCAACCGTATAAACCGTTTCCTGCGGCACGCGCGCCAACAAAGCCTGCACTTCCGCTGCGGCTGAACGGTGCTCCGGTACAAACACCTGCACCGGCATACCGCCGGCATTCAGCAGCGCGTCCAGCAAATGCACGCCTTCCAACGCCGCCTGCCCTGTTTCGCGGCGGTATTTGGCGGAAGAAAGCAGCTTCGCCAGATGTTTCAAAGCATCGTTTTGAGCGGAAGTAATCGTTTTCATAGCGCGGCTCGGCTTTTCAGACGGCATCAAGGCCGTCTGAAAACAAGGTATTCGGATTTTTCGGGCAAACGGGCATTATAAGCGTTTTTGGCCGCTTCCGTTTGATGTTTGTGCAGTCCGCAAACAGCAAATCAGCGGTAATACTCGCTCACGCAGGGGCCTTCACGCAGATTGAGGGAATCGCAATCGTATTCCTGCTGCTTTTTGCTGTTCAGCAGACGCGCTTCGGTTTTACCCAAACGGAGATAATAGGCTTGCCCGTCCTGACGGAACGGAACCAACGGCTTAAATGGACCGCTGTATAAGGTTGCTGCCTTATCACAACCCTCGCTGTAACAAATCCGCATCGTTAATTTGGTTTGACCGTTCGGCTTGATGGAGAGCGTGTAGTTTTCGTTGTACGCCGGCACGCCGCCGAAGGAAAAACTTCTTGTACCGACAAACGGCAGATTAGCGGCCGCTGCGGCTTGCTGGGCGGCTGTGCAGCAGAGAAGCACCAGCACGGAAAAATATCGTTTTTTCATTTTTCAGCCTTTTTTGAATTTTCGGTTGCAGAATGTTTTACCGCATTGTGGCATAGAAATAACGCTTTACCCAAGCAAGCGGTTTTCAGACGGCCTGATGCAGCCCAAAATGCGCCAGCGCACCGTTGCCGTTCTCTTTGCCCAAACGCCAATCTGCTGCGTGCAGCATTGCGCCGTGAACATATTCTTTCGCCAAGCGCACGGCTTCACTCAAAGACGGCGTTTGCGGAAAAAGCGCGGCAATGGCGGAAGCGAGAGTGCAGCCTGTGCCGTGCGTGTTCGGCGTATTCAGGCGCGGCAGGCGGTAGTGTGCGATATTGCCGTCTGAAAACAGCAGGCGGTCGCAAGCTTCTGAGCCGTCGTCGAAATGGCCGCCTTTCAGCAACACGTTTTTTGCGCCGAACCGCGTTTGCAGCTTGCGCCCTTGCGCCCATAATTCCGCTTCGTTCTGCGCTTCACTGCCGCCGCACAAACACGCCAGTTCAGCCGTGTTCGGCGTAACCATATCCGCCAGCGGCAGCAATTCATTTTGCAGCACTGCCAATGCGCCGCCCGATAAATCATCGCCGCTGCTGGCTCGCAAAACGGGATCAAGCACCACAAACGGCGGCGTATAGCGGCGCAGAACAGCCGCCACCGCCTGCGCGGTCTGTGCATCAGGCAGCATACCGATTTTCACGGCATCAATCCGTATATCCGATAATACAGCCTCAGCCTGCGCGCGAATGATTTCGGGCGGCAAAGGATAGACGGCCTGCACGCCCTGCGTGTTTTGCGCGGTAACGGCGCTTATCACGCTGGCACCGTATGCACCGAGCGCGGCAAAGGTTTTCAAATCGGCCTGTATGCCTGCACCGCCGCCGGAATCCGAACCGGCAATCGTCAAAACGCGTACGGCAGGCAGATTGCCCGTCAGGTTCCGCCTGCTTTGCGCCTGCACAAACGCCGCAATGCCTTGATATTCAGACGGCCTCATCACGGTGCAAGCCGTTCTTTAATCCACAGGCCGTCTGAAAAACGGTAGCGGATACGGTCGTGCAGACGGCTCGGCCGCCCCTGCCAAAATTCCACATAATCGGGAATTACCAGATAACCGCCCCAATGCGGCGGACGCGGTACGTTCAGCGGATGTTTCACGCCGAACATCGCCGCGCGTTTGACCAATACGCTTTTATCGGCAATCACGCTGCTCTGCTCGCTCGCCCAAGCCCCCAAACGGCTGGTATAAGGCCGCGAAGCGAAATATTCGTCCGACTCCGCCTCCGGCAGCTTTTCTACGCGCCCTTCCACGCGCACCTGACGCTCCAACTCCGGCCAGAAAAAAGTCAGCGCGGCAAACGGCGCGGCCGCCAGAGCCTGCCCTTTCCGGCTGGAATAATTGGTAAAAAACACCAAGCCCTGCTCATTCACTTCTTTCAGCAGCACCATACGCGACGACGGCCGCCCGTCTGCGCCCACCGTTGCCACATTCACCGCAGTCGGCTCGTTCACCTTCGCACGCATCGCCTCGTCTAACCAGCGTTTAAACTGCTCCAAGGGCAAGGCCGCGCATTCAGCCTCTGACAACTCGCGTTTGCTGTATTCTTCACGGATATCGTGCAAATCCATTATCTTCTCCCAAGGGTTTACGCCCGAATCCGTCTATTGTAAACCGCAATGCCCTCCACTTGAACGGCCGTGCCGAAAAAGGCCGTCTGAAAAACGGAAAAAGCCGGTTTCAGACGACCTTTATCAGACAATCAATCAGCTCGTCGACAATTCCGCAGCCAATTCCACGGTCAAACGTTCACGGAACGCTGCTTCGGCATCGTAACGCGCCAAATACGCCGCCAGTTTGAGTAAGCTCGGTGCATTGGCGTCCAAGCCGCGCACAGCAGAATAAATACCGCCGCACAAATGGTGCCTTGCCAATATCCGGCAGGCCGCTGCCGCTTCTTCTTCGCTTGCCCCCGCTTGCCGAAACCAAGCTTCGTCCGCTTGCGCCAACTGCCCCAAAGCCTTGTGCCAAACAGCGTCCCAATGCGCTTCAAAAGCCGTTTGCGCGCCGCGGAAATAAGGCAGAACCGGCAAAGGTTTGCGCCGCCGGATGGCTTCAAACACTTGGCAATCCTCCCCGCTTTGATACACCAAGCGTACTTCTTCGATTTGCGGATAATCCCCCAAAGCATCGTACACCGCATACCAAGCCACCGCTGCCGCCAAAGTGCGCGGATAACGGCACATACCGATGCCCAAAGCCGGAAAAGAAATACTTTTCAAACCGCTCTCCGCCGCCAAAGCAATCACGTTGCAATAGGCATCGTACAAAGCCTCGATTTCACCGGCATTGCCCACCACCCAGCGCGGCACGACAACGTGTATCACATTCTTTACCGGCAGACAGCCCGCACCGGTAATCACCGCATCGCTCCAAGCCAAATCACGGCCGTATGCCTGACGGACTTCTTCACATTCGCGGAAAATCTCCTCCCCACCGTAAACCTTAAACAAATGGCTGATACCGCTGCCCGACATCAGCGAATAATGCACGGAATTGACCAGCACATCAGTGTCCTGCTGAAACAAATCACCGCGTACAATTTTGATTTTATTATCGATTTCAAACAATCCGATTGCTTGCTCCGTCATCTTATTAAGCTTCCTTATCAATGAAAAATACGCAGGTTTCTGCCGTTAATACACTTCGGCAGCCGCTGTTTTAAGACGGCCGTAAATATACAAAAACCCCCCCAATCCCTCTGAAAACAGCGGCACTGCCCAAGCACAACCAGCGCCCCACCGGGTTCTCCCCCACCCCAAAAAAAAACCAAACCCCCCCCCCCCCCCTCTGAAAACAGCGGCTCTGCCGAAGCAGAAACCGGAAATTCGGACAAAACCGGAAAAGCCGTTTTCTGCCGTTGCGACACGCCTGCACGCTTACAGGCTTTCGGCGCGTCCAACCCTTCATAATTTAGGTTAGCCTTGATTAAATTTTGTTAACTCATTGAAACAGGAAAGAATTTAATTTGAAAAATCCGGCGGTAAAGCGCTGTTTCCGGTAAAACGGCCGATAAATGCTTTCAATTCAAAAAAACTTGATTTTTTGTTAGAATAACGCGTTTTTTGCCTATTCCATTCCAACCGCTATGATGCAACTGACTGCCATCGGTCTGAACCACCAGACCGCGCCTTTGAGTATCCGCGAGAAGCTCGCGTTTGCCGCCGAAGCCCTGCCCGATGCTGTGAACCGTTTGATCGACAGCCAAGCCGCGCGCGAGGCGGTGATTTTGTCCACCTGCAACCGCACCGAGCTGTATTGCGTGGGCGATGCCGAGCGCGTGATTCAGTGGCTGGCGGCTTATCAAGGGCTGAGTGCCGACGAAATCCGCCCATTCCTTTATACGCTCGGTTGCAGCGAAACCGTGCGCCACGCTTTCCGCGTTGCCTGCGGTTTGGACAGTATGGTGTTGGGCGAGCCGCAGATTTTGGGGCAGATTAAAGATGCGCTGCGCGTGGCGCAGGAGCAGGAAACGGTTGATACTTGGCTCAATACGCTGTTTCAGAAAACCTTTTCCGTTGCCAAAGAAGTGCGGACGGGGACGGCTGTCGGCGAAAACTCCGTATCGATGGCGGCCGCTTCGGTCAAAATGGCCGAGCGGATTTTCCCTGATTTGGGCAAGCTGAATATTCTGTTTGTCGGCGCAGGCGAAATGATTGAATTGGTGGCAACTTATTTCGCTGCCGAAAATCCGCGCCTGATAACGGTTGCCAACCGTACCTTGCCACGCGCGCAGGAATTGTGTGCCAAATTGGGCGACAATGCCGAGCCTTGCCTGTTGAACGATTTGCCGGAAATACTGCACGAATACGATGTGGTGGTGTCGTCCACGGCCAGCCCGTTGCCGGTTATCGGCAAAGGAATGGTGGAGCGTGCCTTGAAAAAACGCGGCGGCAAGCCTTTGTTTATGCTGGATTTGGCCGTACCGCGCGACATCGAAGAAGAAGTTGGCGAACTGGACGGCGTGTTCCTGTACACGGTGGACGATATGCTCGACGTGGTGCAGAACGGCAAAGAGGCGCGCCAGAAAGCAGCAGAAGAAGCCGAGCGTATGGTAGAAGAAAAAGTGGCCGACTTCGTCGAATGGCAGAAAAGCCGCGCCAATGTGCCGCTTATCCGCGCCTTGCGCGATGAAGGCGAACGCGCCCGCCGCCATGTTTTGGAAAATGCAATGAAACAGCTGGCCAAAGGCGCACCGGCCGAAGAAGTTTTAGAGCGTTTGTCGGTTCAGCTGACCAATAAACTGCTGCACTCGCCCACCCGAACGCTCAATCATTCGGGCAGAAGCGGCAAAGATTTGGTGGACGCCGTTGCGCGGATTTATCATCTGCGCCATCCGGAAATCAAATCGCAGGAGCCGCAGTCTTAAACCCGAACTTCCTGCATTCTCAGGCCGTCTGAAAATCCGACTTCCGGCTTTTTCAGACGGCCTTGCATTTTGCAGGCTTTTCTATGACGAAGCCCGACCGCTCCGCTATAATACCGCTCAATTTTTCCCGAAATCCCAATTTTATGAACACGCTCCAACTCGACCATACCGCGCGCCTTCTGGCCGATATGCTGACCTTCAAACAACCGGCCGATGCTGTAATGTCCGCCTATTTCCGCAACGAACGCAAGCTCGGCCGCCAAGACCGGCACGAAATTGCGGAAACGGCGTTTTCGGCCGTGCGCCATTATCAGAAGATCGCCGCCGTGCTGCGCCGTCCGCACGCCCAAGCGCGTAAAGCGGCATTGGCCGCACTGGTGCTCGGGCGCGGCTTCAATATCAGCCAAATCAAAGAGATTATCGATGAGGAGGAAGCCGAATTTCTCAGCTCGCTGAAAGCACGCAAAGCCGAGTTTTCAGACAGCCTCAATACCGCCGCCGAGCTGCCGGAATGGTTAATCGGGCTGCTGCACGAAGATTTCAGCGATGAAGCCGTGCTGCATTTCGGCCGCAGCGTGGCGCAGCCTGCGCCTTTGGATTTGCGCGTCAATACTTTGAAAGGCAAGCGCGACAAAGTATTGGCCGCTTTGCAAGCCGACGAGCCGGAAGCTGCCGCCGCGCCTTATTCGCCTTGGGGCATCCGTTTGACCAAAAAAGCCGCCCTGAACAAACATCCGCTTTTTTTGGACGGCACATTGGAAGTGCAGGACGAAGGCAGCCAGCTTTTGGCCTTGCTGCTCGGCGCGAAACGCGGCGAAATCGTGGTCGATTTCTGCGCCGGTGCAGGTGGCAAAACCTTGGCTATCGGCGCACAGATGGCCAACAAAGGCCGTATTTATGCCTTTGATATTGCAGAAAAACGCCTTGCCAACCTGAAACCGCGTATGACCCGCGCCGGTCTTACCAATATCCATCCGGAACGCATCAGCAGCGAACACGATCCGCGCATCGGCCGTCTGAAAAACAAGGCCGACCGCGTATTGGTCGATGCCCCCTGCTCCGGCCTCGGCACGTTGCGCCGCAATCCCGATTTGAAATACCGCCAATCGCCCGAAACCGTAGCGAAACTGCTGGAACAGCAGCACAGCATTCTGGCCGCCGCTGCCGAACTGGTCAAACCGCAAGGCCGTTTGGTGTATGCAACGTGCAGCGTGCTGCCGTCTGAAAACGAACGACAAGTGGAACGTTTCCTTGCCGAACACCCCGATTTCGAGCTGCTCGACAGCGCCGGACTGCTGGCCGCCGCCAAAGTTCCGCT
>JAUNKU010000047.1 GCA_030532645.1 Neisseria sp.
GCCAAAGAAACGCGCGTGTTGTGTTTTGACGAATTTCACGTCAGCGATATTGCCGATGCGATGATTTTGGGGCGTTTGCTGGAAAACCTGTTTGCCGAGGGCGTGGTTCTGGTGGCAACTTCCAACTATGCACCGAGCGAGCTCTATCCGCAAGGCCAGAACCGCAGCAGTTTCCTGCCGACCATTGCGCTGATTGAGGACAAACTGACGATTCTGAATGTGGACGGCGGCGAAGACTACCGCTTGCGTACGCTGACTTCCGCCGAAGTATTTTACGTTCCGGCTGATGAAGAAAACGAAGCAAAACTGGCCGAACTGTACCGCCAAGTTACCGCCGGCCAGCCGCAGCTGGGCTTGGATATTACCGTACACGACCGCCCGTTGCGCTGCAAAGGGCGTACCGACAAGGTAATTTGGTTTGATTTCCGCACACTGTGTTTTGGGCCGCGTTCTCAAGCCGATTATCTTTATCTTTCCGAGCGTTATGAAATGATTTTGGTGTCGGGCATTGAGAAATTGAGCGAGGCTGAGCGTGCCGAAGCGCGCCGCCTGACTTGGCTGATTGATGTGATGTACGATTTCCGCGTGAAATTCTGTGCCACCAGCCAAGTGCCGGCCGAAGAAATTTATCTGGAAGGCGATTTTGCCAATGAATTTGTCCGCACCGTCAGCCGAATGGTGGAAATGCAGTCGGAAGAATATCTGAAATTGCCGCATCTTTTGCTGGGCAAGGGCAGAAACTGATTGCAGGCCGTCTGAAAACCGAGCGTTCGTGCAAGGCGGCAAGCGCAACAAATCCAGCGCATTCGGGCAAAACTTGCTACAATGCGCTTGCTTTTTAACACTAACCATTAAAGGAAACCGAAATGGCTATCCAACGCACTATTTCTATCGTTAAACCTGATGCCGTAGCGAAAAACGTTATCGGCAAAATCTACGACCGCTTCGAGAGCAACGGTCTGAAAATCGTTGCCGCTAAAATGAAACATCTGAGCAAAGAAGAAGCCGAAGGCTTCTACGCGGTACACAAAGAGCGTCCTTTCTTTGCCGATTTGGTAGCCTTTATGACCAGCGGCCCTGTAATGATTCAGGTGTTGGAAGGCGAAAACGCCGTAGCCAAAAACCGTGAACTGATGGGTGCGACCAATCCGAAAGAAGCGGCTGCCGGTACTATCCGCGCCGATTTCGCCGAGTCTATCGATGCCAACGCCGTTCACGGTTCTGACAGCGAAGAAAACGCGGCTATCGAAATCGCTTACTTCTTCAAAGAAGACGAAATCTGCCCACGCTAACCGGCTGATTTCCAAATAAATGCCAAGGCTGCCTGAAAGCTGGTTTTCAGGCAGCTTGCGGTGTTTTCGGAATGGCGCAAAACCGTCCGAACACTGCCGTGATTTGCCGAGATTGCATTTTTCAGACGGCCTCCCCATATCAGGCCGTCTGAAAAATGCGGTTTCGGCGGTTTGCCGAACCGCCTGATACCAACCTTATCCGAAAAGAATGACAACGATGAAAACCAATCTTCTGAACTACGACTTGCCTGCACTCACCGAACATTTTGCGCAAATGGGTGAAAAGCCGTTCCGCGCCAAGCAGGTGATGCGCTGGATGCATCAGGGCGGTGCGGAAGATTTTGATGCGATGACCGATTTGGCCAAATCGCTGCGTGCCAAATTGCAGGAAAAAGCGGTGGTCGGTATTCCCGAACTGATGACTTCGCAGGAATCGCGCGACGGTACGCGCAAATGGCTGCTGGATGTCGGCACGGGCAACGGCGTGGAAACCGTATTTATTCCTGAAACCGAGCGCGGCACGCTGTGTATTTCGTCGCAGGTCGGCTGTGCGCTGGAATGTACCTTCTGCTCCACCGGCCGCCAAGGTTTCAACCGAAATCTGTCGGCTGCCGAAATCATCGGCCAGCTTTGGTGGGCGAATAAAGCTTTGGGCGTAACGCCGAAAAACGAGCGCGTGATTTCCAATGTGGTGATGATGGGAATGGGCGAGCCTTTGGCGAATTACGATAATGTCGTTACCGCGCTTTCCATTATGCTGGACGACCACGGCTACGGCCTGAGCCGCCGCCGTGTAACGGTTTCCACTTCCGGTATGGTGCCACAGATGGATCGTTTGAAAGAAGATATGCCGGTGGCTTTGGCGGTGTCGTTGCACGCTTCCAATGATGCGGTGCGCGATGAAATTGTGCCGCTGAATAAAAAATATCCGCTGAAAGAATTGATGGCGGCCTGCCAGCGTTATCTGGTGAAAGCGCCGCGCGATTTTGTTACCTTTGAATATGTGATGCTGGACGGCATTAACGATAAGGCGCAGCACGCCCGCGAATTGATTGAATTGGTGAAAGATACGCCGTGCAAATTCAATCTGATTCCGTTCAATCCGTTCCCGAATTCCGGTTACGAGCGTTCGAGCAACGAAAATATCCGCGTGTTCCGCGATATTCTGCAACAGGCCGGTTTTGTGGTAACGGTGCGTAAAACGCGCGGCGACGATATTGATGCAGCGTGCGGCCAGCTTGCCGGACAAGTGCAGGACAAAACCAAGCGCCAAGCCAAATGGCAGCAGATTGTGTTGGAACAGCGGAGCTGATGCGATGAAAACGGGCGTTTGGATTTCGGCACTGGCGTGCAGTGGCTTATTATTGGCGGCGTGTGCCAATGATGGGCTGCACCGCCCGAGCAAACAGGAGCGCAGGAGTGAAGTTGCGCGTATCCAAACCCAGCTTGCATTGGAATATATGCGTATCGGCGACTACCGCGCAGCCGTTGCGACGGCAGACGAAGCAATCGCCAATGAACCGAAAAACGAAACTATCTGGCTGGTCCGCGCCCAAATCCATCAAGCGCTCGGTATGGACGGTATGGCCGAGCAGGGTTTTCAGACGGCCTTGAAGCTGAAACCCGACAGCGCGGAAGCCAACAATAATTACGGCTGGTTTTTATGCAGCCGCCGTCATCAGCCGCAGCAGGCGGCCGCGTATTTTGACCGCGCATTGGCCGATCCGACTTATCCCGAGCCTTATGTTGCTTATCTGAACAAAGGTATCTGCGCGGCCAAAAATACGCAATATGCCGAAGCGGAGCAGTATTTGCGCCGTGCTTTGGATTTTGCTCCCGATTTTTTGCCTGTGCAGAAAGAATTGATGCGCGTTAAATTTTTGTCGGGCGACAGCCACACCGCGCTGCAAATATGGCAGGATTACGCTTCGCGCGTGCGCGAGCCGGATTCAGACGGCCTTTTGCTGGCTTGGCGGGCGGCCAAAGCCGCAGGCAGCAATGCTCAAATGAAACAACTGGAAGCCGCTTTGCAGGCGCGTTTCCCGAATTCCGAAGAATTGAAATTGCTAAAACAGGAATAACAGCAATGAGTGAAAACCAAGAAAAACAAAGCCTCGGCCAGCAGGCCGCCGCCGAATTGGGCGCGAAACTGAAAGCGCTGCGCGAAGCGCGCAGCTTGTCGGTGGGCGAGGTTGCCGAGCGTTTGAAGCTGCCGGCGCGTCAGATTGAGGCTTTGGAAAGCGGCAATTACGAAGGCTTGCCGGAAATGGTATTTGTACGCGGTTTTCTGCGTACTTACGGCCGTTTTGTCGATATCGGCGAGCAGGAAATTGCCGATTATCTGGAACGCATCGCGCCGCAAGAGCGCGTCAGCACTGCGATTGCCGAGAAAAATAAACAAGAACACGTCCGTTTTGCCGATTTGGAAGAGAAAAAAGGCATTCCGGCTTGGCTGTTCGGTTTGGTAGCAGTTGCCGCGATTGTCGGCGGCGTATTTATGTGGCAAAGCAAATCGAACGCCGAGCACGCCAAACAGGAAGACGGCAGTGCAGCGGCCTCTGCTTTGCAGGAAGCTGCGGCTTCCAATTTGGATGCCAGCAATGTGAAAGTGGTGGCAATGGCTTCCGATGCGGTTGCTTCTGCGCCTGCCGAACAGGCTGCCAGTGCGGTTTCAGACGGCATTGCGGCCGATGAATTGGTGATTAAAGTGCGCTACCGCTCCGTGCTGGTGGTAAAAGACAAAGACGGCAAAGATTTGGCCAACCGCATTGTGCCGGGCGGCAGCGAGCATCGCTTCAAAGGCGGTGCGCCGTATGATGTGCGCATCGGTTATGCCATCGGCTCGACCGTACAGTTCGGCGCGAAAGAAATTCCGGTGGCGCAACATATGGTCGGCAAGAAAACGGCCGCATTCGTGGCGAAACCGTGATGGAAAACCGTTTGCAACGCCGCCGCACCCATCAGGTGCAGATCGACCACATTACCGTCGGCTCGGATGCGCCGGTGGTTGTGCAGTCGATGACGAATACCGATACGGCTGATGCCGCCGCAACGGCGCAGCAGGTTAAAGAGCTGGCCGATGCCGGCTCTGAAATGGTGCGTATTACGGTCAACAGCCCCGAAGCAGCAGCGAAAGTAGCCGAAATCCGTAGCCGCTTGGACGATATGGGTTGTGCCGTTCCTTTAATCGGCGATTTCCATTTCAACGGCGAACGTCTGCTGGCCGAATTTCCCGAGTGCGGCAAAGCCTTGTCGAAATACCGCATCAATCCGGGCAATGTCGGCAAAGGCGCGAAAGGCGACGAAAAATTCGCCTATATGATCCGTACGGCGGCGGAAAATGATAAAGCCGTACGCATCGGCGTGAACTGGGGTTCGCTTGATCAGAGCTTGGCTAAACGGATGATGGACGAAAACCTGAAATCCGCCACGCCGAAAACGCCCGAAGCGGTAATGAAAGAAGCCTTGATTGTTTCCGCGCTGGAATCCGCGCAAAAAGCCGTAGATTTGGGCTTGCCGGAAAACAAAATCATTTTGTCGTGCAAGGTCAGCGCCGTGCAGGATTTGATTCAAGTGTACCGCGATTTGGGCAGCCGCTGCGCTTATCCGCTGCATTTGGGCTTGACCGAAGCAGGTATGGGCAGCAAAGGCATTGTCGCTTCCACTGCCGCTTTGTCCGTTTTGCTGCAAGAAGGTATCGGCGATACCATCCGCATTTCGCTGACGCCTGAGCCGGGCAGTCCGCGCACGCAGGAAGTGGTTGTCGGCCAAGAAATTCTGCAAACAATGGGTTTGCGCTCGTTTACCCCGATGGTAACCGCCTGCCCCGGTTGCGGCCGCACCACCAGCACCGTTTTCCAAGAGCTGGCGCGCGATATCCAGCAATATCTGCGCGACCAAATGAGCGTGTGGCGGCACCAATATCCCGGCATAGAAAGCCTGAATGTGGCCGTAAT
This sequence comes from Neisseria sp., assembly GCA_030532645.1. Taxonomy (GTDB): domain Bacteria; phylum Pseudomonadota; class Gammaproteobacteria; order Burkholderiales; family Neisseriaceae; genus Neisseria. The sequence goes on from JAUNKU010000047.1 coordinate 5,249, forward strand.
GGGCTGCGTAGTGAACGGCCCCGGCGAGAGCAAACTGGCCGACATCGGCATCAGCCTGCCGGGCACAGGCGAAACGCCGGTTGCGCCCGTTTATGTGGACGGCGAGCGCAAAGTAACGCTTAAAGGCGATAATATGGCCGCCGAGTTTTTGACGATTGTGCAGCAATATGTTGAAGAAAACTACGGCGAAGGCGGCAAGAAGCGTGCGGCCGGCCGTATTATTCCGATTCAGGCACTGTAACAGCAAACAAATGCCGTCTGAAAAATGCTTACAGAAAAGCAGCGGTTTTCAGACGGCATTGTTGTATTAAAATCTGTTTTTTATCAAATATTTCGATAAATTTTGGGAAGTTTTATACTTAAAGGAGAGCGCTAAATGAAACCAATCATTTTCTCATTATGCATTTCTGTTTGCGCAGGCTTGGCATACGCCAAATGTGATGATTTGCCTACCGTCGAGCTGGCGGAATGTGTAGATAAAGAAGGTGGGCAGATTGAGCGTAAATTAGCGGCAACTTATAAAAAAGCGGCCAAGCGGGGCGGTAAGAAATTAGTTGCCGCACAAAAATGGTGGGTGCGTTACAAAGAAGCTGATTGTGATGCACAAGCGGCGCAATATGAAGGCGGATCGATGTGGGGCATTGTTTATCGGACGTGTTTGAACAGCAAAGCTGCGGCAAGGGAGCGTGAATTGCGTCAAACTTATTTGAGCGGTTATTGAGAAAAGGCCGTCTGAAAATTGCTTTTTCAGACGGCCTTTGTTTATTTGGCCGGAAGCGGCAAGAGTAATGATGTTTGAATTGGCGTTTTTCAAAAATAAAAACCAAGTATTTGCAATTAAATACTTGGTTTTTGTATTTGGTGCCCAGGAGAAGACTCGAACTTCCACACCCGTGAGGATACTAGCACCTGAAGCTAGCGCGTCTACCAATTCCGCCACCTGGGCTTGTTAAGTTGTGTTTTCTGATTCGCTTTTTCTTTTCGCTGTGTCAGAAAACGTGTATTATATACGCAAACAAAATGATGTCAACAACTGAAAACGAAAAAAATGCAGAGAAAATCACAAGTAATTAAAAATTTTAGAAAAAAAGATCCTTATTTGGCGCGTGAGCGCGAGCGTTATGAGAATCCGCTGCCCAGCCGCGAGTGGGTGGTGCAGCTTTTGGAGGAAAGCCAAACGGTTTTAACTGTGGCGAAGCTGGCGGATATGCTGGAAATTCTGCCGGAGGAATATGAGTTTTTCGAACGCCGTCTGAAAGCGATGGCGCGCGACGGTCAGATTGTGTGGAACCGCCGCAACCAGCTGCGTGCTTTGAAAGCCGAAGCCGTAGTGAAATGCCGTGTGGAGGCGCATAAAGACGGTTTCGGTTTTGCTGTGCCGCTGGATAAGGCGACGGGGCAGGGCGATTTTGTGCTGTATGAGCGCGAAATGCGCGGTTTGATGCACGGAGATACGGTAATGGTGCGCCCCGGCGGGACGGACCGCCGCGGCCGCCGTGAGGGGCAGGTAACCGAAATCGTGCAGCGCGGCAATACCGATGTGGTCGGCCGTTTCTATATCGAGCGCGGTTTGGCGGTGCTGGAAGCGGAAGACAAGCGCCTGTTCCAGCCGATTTTGTTGGAGCCGGAATCGGTAAAAGCGTTGAAGCCGAAATCAGGGCAGGTGGTGAATGCGAAAATCGAAATTTATCCGGAAGGCGTGCATTTTGCCGTAGCGCGTTTGACCGAAGTGTTGGGCGATTATGCCGACAGCGGTATGGAAATCGAGATTGCCGTGCGCAAACACCGTTTGCCGCACCAATTCAGCGAAGCCTGCCAAAAAGCGGCGGCGAAAATTCCCGAGGCCGTGCGCCCGAGCGACCGTAAAGGCCGCGTGGATTTGCGCGAACTGCCGCTGATGACGATTGACGGCGAAACGGCGCGCGACTTTGATGATGCCGTGTATGCCGAAAAAGTCGGCCGCAATTACCGCCTTGTGGTGGCGATTGCCGATGTCAGCCATTATGTGCGTCCGAACGATGCGATTGACAAAGATGCGTATGAGCGCAGCACCAGCGTGTATTTCCCGCGCCGCGTGATTCCGATGCTGCCGGAGAATTTGTCGAACGGCATTTGTTCGCTGAATCCTGATGTCGAGCGTTTGTGTATGGTGTGCGATATGACGTTTACCTACGCCGGCAATATCAAAGAATACCGCTTTTATCCTGCCGTAATGCGCTCGCACGCGCGGCTGACGTATAACCAAGTGTGGCAGTGGCTGGAAAACGGCGGCGATTTTCCACACAAAACCGAGCTGGAAACGCTCTACCGCCTGTTCCACATTCTGCAAAATAAGCGCAGAAAGCGCGGCGCGATGGAGTTTGAAACCGTTGAAACGCAAATGCTGTTCAACGATGAGGGCAAAATCGACAAAATCGTGCCGGTCAAACGCAATGATGCGCACAAGCTAATTGAAGAATGTATGCTGGCGGCGAATGTGTGCGCGGCCGATTTCCTGCTGCAAAACAAACATACCGTCTTGTTCCGCAACCATAACGGCCCGACGCCCGAGAAACTTTCCGCTCTGCGCGAACAGCTCGGCCTGCTTGGTCTGCAACTGGGCGGTGGCGACAAACCGACGCCGAAACATTATGCCGATTTGGCCGAAAAAACCGCCGAACGCAGCGACAGCGGCCTGTTGCAGACAATGTTGCTGCGCTCGATGCAGCAAGCCGTGTACGGCCACGAAAACGAAGGCCATTTCGGCTTGGCCTACGAGCATTACGCGCATTTCACCTCGCCGATCCGCCGCTATCCCGATTTGATGGTACACCGCGCCATCAAAGCCGTGTTGCAGGGCAAGCAATACGCGCCGAAATCTTGGCAGGAAGCCGGCGTGCATACATCGCTGTGCGAGCGCCGCGCAGACGAAGCCAGCCGCGATGTGGAAAATTGGCTGAAAACCTACTATATGCGCGACAAAGTCGGCGAAGTGTTTGAAGGCAAAATCACCGGTATGGCCAATTTCGGCCTGTTTGTCACGCTGGACGACATTTTCATCGAAGGAATGGTGCGTATCAGCGATTTGGGCGACGACTACTTCAACTACCGCCCTGAAACGCTGACCATCGAGGGCGAGCGCAGCGGCGTACGCTTTGCCTTGGGCGACAGCGTGCGCGTGAAAGTGGCGCGTGCCGATTTGGATACCGCCAAAATTGATTTGGTGCTGGTGTCGGGCGGTGAAAAAGGGCGCAAAGGCCGTAAAAAGCCGAGTGCTGAAGCCGCGCAGCCGGAGGCGAAAAAAGCCAAAAGCAAGAAAAAAGTGGTGGTAAAAGTGAAAGACAGCAGCTATTCCGCCAAGACCGACAAGCCCAAACGCAAGAAAAGCGGCAAAAAGAAAAAAGCCAAAAAGGCTTGATTGAAGGCTGATAAGGCCGTCTGAAAACTCAGATTTTCAGACGGCCTTTTTTACGCCTGATTATTGACGATCATTCGTAAAATTTAGTGACAATGGTAGATACCAGTTCGGTGATCAGTATGACAACCCCATCGATCAAGACCGCCGCCGTGAGCAAAAGCAGTAGTAGCAAGAGTAGCGGCCAAAACAGCCAAAGCCAGTTTTTTCATAATTGGAACTCCATTTGAAAGAAATATTTAGTGAAGATGATTGAACTTTAATAGTTCAGTTTAATGTTAAACCAATATAGTTTAAATGTAAACTCATACGGTTTACTTTTGAGTAGGTGTTGTATTCATAATTCTCGGATTATGAAAATACAGACTGAAAAAGAAAAATTCAGCATCAGGCTAAAATTGGCTTTGCAGCAGAATTATCCTAATGGCTTAAAAACAAGTGATATTGCGATTAAGTTTAATTTGCGCTATCCAAGTGAGCCGGTTACACAGCAGGCTGTCCATAAATGGTTGAACGGCTTGGCAATTCCATCAGAAGATAAAATTAAAACATTAGCAGAATGGCTGAATATTAAACCGGAATGGTTGCGTTATGGTGTAAGCGAACACCAGAGTAATTCGGCATTTGATGAAATTCTGACTGAGCTTATCCAGCAGATGTCCGAGCAGCAAAAAGCAAGTTTAATCAATATGATTACTTCGTTTAAACAAGGTATTGGACATTTTGATTAGATAAAAGGCATTCAAAATAAATTGAATGCCTTTTTTAGTTTTCAGACGGCCTTGTATTTGCGTTCCGCTTAAAACAGTTTGCGCAAGCTGTTTACCGTTGCCATTCCGAGTGCGGTTAAGGCCAGCGAGCCGAACAGGTGCAGCGCGGCGGTGGAGAGTGCGGCGGCGTAGCGTTGGGCTTGCAGTTGCTGGACGACTTCCAGCGAGAAGCCGGAAAAAGTGGTCAAACTGCCGAGAAAGCCGGTAATGAACAGCAGTTTCCAATATGGCGGCAGTTGCGGAAACCAATCGCCCAGTGCGGCAGCGATGCCGATTAAAAACGCGCCTGTCCAGTTGGCGGCAAGCAGGCCAGTATCGGGGGAGGCGAGCAGTTTGCCGAGCGCGAGGCCGAGCAACCAGCGGCCGGTTGCGCCGACGGCGGCACCGAGTATCAGCGGAGGAAGAGAGGAGAACATTTCGGTTATCGGGAGAATATTTGTCAGCCGGTATTTTAACGGTATTGGATAAAACAGAGATGGCCGTCTGAAAAGAAGCGCGTTTTTCAGACGGCCTCTATTCCGACCAGATTGTATTTTGCCGTTTCAAATAAACCGCATCGTCAAAAGTGGCCAAAAGCTGCGGTTTCAGAGCGACAAAAACGGCAGTAAAAAGGCCGCTTAAAAAGGCTTCTGCCCACGCGAGCAGGAAAAATACGGGGAATACGCTGCCCCACAGCGGCGTATCTTCAAATATCGGGCTGCCGGAAAGCAGAGCGGTAATGGCTGCACCGGTGGCGGTCATACCCAAAGCGGCAGCGAAAAAGCCGTTGAGAAAGATGTAGATAAACAGATTTTTCGGCAAGCGGCGGACAATAGTCCGAACCGCCAGATTGACCGCCAACGCAGGTACAACGGCAAACAGCGTGTTCAGGCTGTATGCAGGCAGATTGTCTGAACCGTTGGCCAGCAGAAAATAGGGCAGCATAAATGCGGCTGCCAGCCACAGCACGGCCGCCGGGCCGAGCATCAGTGCACCGAGCGATATGCCGAGCAGATGATAAGCAATACCCGTCAGCTGGCCTTGATCGAGCACTGCGCGCAAGTGCCAAAGTACGGCGAACAGGCACAGCAAAATCCCTGCCGCCTGCGGATGGCGGCCGACGCTCTGCCAAGCCGTACGGGCGGAAACCGCCAACAGCAAAGCAAGCGTGAAGTGGGCGGCGGTCATTAAAGGCGCAGGAAACCAAGCAGCAAGGAAGTTCATCGGTATCAGCCGGAATAATGGAAGCGGATATTATACGGCATACGGGCAAGGCCGTCTGAAAACAGGTGTTGGGACGGCTGGGGCAGAAAATCGGGAAAGAATATTTCTTCCTCCCCATCTTCCGACAATCAAACAGACAGGCGGCAATAAAGCTTCTTCTCCTTTGTTCCAAACCATAAAATACCTGTGAAAAAAAGCCCGTAAAACCACATTCGGGCGGTTTGTTGTACAGGCAAATCGGGTTAGAATAAGCAGTTTTGGTAATTTGGACTGCGGCGGCGCGAAGGCCGTCTGAACAGCAGGGATAAAGGCACGGCGTATGACGATGTGGATGATTTTAAGCGCGGTTTTGGCATTGGTAACGGCTTATGTCGGCTGGCAGTTGCGGCAGAGCAAGAAAGATTGGGAAATCGAGGAGCTTTACTACCGCCGCCACGAAGAGCCGCTGCCCGAGGGCGGCGAAGCCAAGGAGATTTACGGTGCTGATCCGAATGTGAGCAACAGCCGTCAGGAGCGCAAGGAGGCGGAAAAAAGCCGCGAGGTGTACGAGCGGACGGTAGAGAAGCTGAAAACCCACGCGCCGAAAACGTTCCGCCGTTTGAATTCGATGAAAAAAGCCGAGCTGGGC
>JAUNKU010000048.1 GCA_030532645.1 Neisseria sp.
CAAACCGCCGCCCGCTTTACCGCCGATGCCGCAAACGAAATCTTCGAAGCCGTCTTCCAACCCGAAGGCCGCCATATCACACCCGTTGCCCTCTTAAAAATCAACGGTCAGAACTTCGGCACACTCGCCCAAAGCCGCATTATCCGCGTGCAGCTGACCGACAAACGCGGCTTTGAAGCCGACGAGCTGACCATTGAACTGGACGACTACGACCAATCCCTAGCCTTTCCGCCCAAAGACAGCCGAATCGAAGTCTGGCTGGGCTACCGCGAAAGCGGCGTGGTTTATAAAGGCGCATACCGCGTAACCGAGCTTTCCTGGCAAGGCGCACCCGACACCCTCCAAATCTGCGCCCAAGCCGCCGATATGAGCGGCAAACTGGCCGAACAGCAAGAAAAAAGCTGGCACAAAACCAGCCTGAAAACCATTGTCGAAACCATCGCCAAACAGCACGGCCTGACCCCCGTTGTCGGCCAAAACTTCCAAAACGAGCAAATCGCCCACATCGACCAAACCAACGAATCCGATGCCGCTTTCCTTTCACGGCTGGCCGAACGCTACGATGCCATTGCGACCGTCAAAGAAAACCGCCTCTTATTCGTTTCCGCCGGCGAAGCCACCACCGCCAACGGCACACCGATGCCCGAAATCACCCTGCACCGCAACATCGGCGACCAATACAGCTACCGCTACACCGCCACCGAAAACTACCAAGCCGTCCGCGCTTACTACACCGACAAAAAGACCGGCAAAAAGCACGAAGCCGTCATCAGCAAAGACAATGTCGAGCCGGTAAAACAAACCCAAACCAAAGTCCACAAATACAAGCGCAAACGCAAAGACGGCAAAACGCAGAAAGTTACCCGCAAAACCGTCAGCGTAACCAAAAGCATCAAAACAGACGGCCTCAAAATCAAAACCCTGCGCCATCTGTATCAAAGCAAAGCCACCGCCGAAAACGGCGCACGCGCCGCCTTCAAGAAGCTCAAACGCGGCACCGCCGAATTCGACATCAGCCTTGCCCTCGGCCGCCCCGACGTTACCCCCGAAAGCCCCGTCACCCTGCGCGGCTTCAAAGCCGAAATCGACGAAGAGCAATGGGTCGGCGTAGAAGTCGAAACCACACTCGACAGCAAAGGCTTGACCGGCAGAATCAAACTCGAAAGCCTGATTGATTTTGCCGAGCGCAGTGACGAGCAGCCATAGAAAAGGCCGTCTGAAAATTGAATTTTTCAGACGGCCTTTCAATCAATGATCGTGAAAATAATCTAATTTCTGCTGCAACTCAAAAGCATTATTTTTAATTTCCATCAGCAAACGTGCATTGTCCGGCAAAGGTTGCCGATTACCGGATTGGAAATCACCGCCGGATACTGAAATACGGAAATTCATCAGCAATTCATTTAAATCCACATGAATCAAACGGCAATAACCTGCCAAACGCTTCAAATCAAACACGATGGATACCGCCAAATCCTTGGCTTCAACCTCCTCAGGCAAACGGTAATAACGCAACGCATCTGCCTCAATTTTCGCCACCAACAACAAAGCCGCATCAATCCGCTTGCTTTTACGGTCTGCCATTTGCTTACCGCTTTCCCTGCGGGCAACAAGAAACCAACCGGCAATCGTCAGCACGGTTGGTAACAAAGGGAGCAGATAAGTATAAAACCAATGCGGGTTATTCATTGGCTGCATCTCTCATATAACCATGAATTTCTGCAATCAGATTAGGCTCTTCTTCCGAAACCAATTCAATTTTCTGCATCAACACAGGCAGAGGCCATTGTTTCAAACGCACCAAACCACCGAATGCACCGTCCAAAAACGAAGAACCGTAACCGATGGTGCCGTCTAAAACAATTCGCAGCTTGTCTTCTTTTTGCAGTTGAGGCAGCAGCTTTTCCTGCAAAAACACCTCGCCGGAATAAGGGCCGTCAGCAATACGGCGGCCTGCCGGAAAGCGCGAAAAATCTTTGGCAACAGATAAAACCATTTTTTTCTCCTTCACATTCAGCAGCAGAAAAAATATACAGCCAAACCATCCGAATCACAAGAAGCGCTTAAAACACCCTGCCGATTTTGGTATGGCACGCGCCGATGATTTGGAATTCGTCCGCCAGTTCGGACGGGCGGATTTGTTCCGGTTGGTAAATATCGTTGTCGCTGGAAACGCGCAATTCACCGTTGGCCAGCCATTGCAGGCGTTTGATGCGCAGGGCGTTGCCTATGCGGATCACAAACACGCCGTCGCCGTGTTTTTTCTGATGGTTCACCAAGACAATATCGCTGGGCGAAAAAGTCGGCATCATGCTGTCGCCCGTAACCGACAAGCAGGCCAGATGGCGGGCAAACAAGCCTTCGCGGTTCAGCCACTGCGTATCGAACGGGATATATTGCACGATTTCTTCGCCGTACACTTCCTCACCGCCGCCGGCGCTCACGCGCACGTCATAGAGCGGGACGAAAGTCACGTCCCGCTCATCATCGGCGGCAATCGGGAATTTCTCCCCGCGCCCGAGCAGCAGCCAGTCCAGAGACACGCCGGAAGCATTGGCGATTTTCAGGCTCAAATCCATAGATAAGGATTTGCGCTTTTTCAGGCCACTCATTGAAGCGGTAGAAATACCTAGCTTCTTCGATAGCTCGTAGTCTGTTTTGGCGCCCATTGCTTCCTTGGCACGCTCCAAGACATCAAAGCTTTCCATTAAAAATAATACCCTTTAAAAACATAAGGATAGCAGGGGCTAGCATATTTACTAGCCCCCCGCTATTTACAAGCCGTCAGTCACTAGGTATTATTCAGTCACCACAACAAAACATACACCCAAGCAACAAAACAGCGAAAGGGCATTTTACTATGTCATCTCAAAATATCAATATCTCCCGTCCGATAAAGGGGAAATCCCCGATTGTCGGTATCCGGATTCCCCGCGATGAAATGAATGAAATCCGCCAAGCGGCCATCTTTCAAGATGTAACGTACAGCGATTTTATCCGCACCGCCGCCCTGCGCTCCGCCCGCCGCGTAAACAACAAAGCAGCGGCGCAGGCTCAATCCTAAGCCTTTTCCGATTTGATTAACACCAAGAGAGAAAGGGCCGATCTATGACCATCAAAACTGCTTTATGCGCCCTCGCCAAAGCCCCGAACGGCGGGCATGACACGATGGCGGCGATGCTGGGTTACAGCAAATCCGCCCTGCAAAACCGCATCTACGGCGTAAAAGGGCAGCATCTTTCCATTGAAGAAGCCCTGCTGATGCAAAGACTTACCGAACGCACCGACTTTGCCGAAGCCGTTGCCCGCGAAAGCGGCGGCGTGTTTGTGAAGCTGCCGCAAGATGTGTTTTGCGCGGAGCTGGCCGATGAGGAAATTTCCGCCTGCTTTATCCGCCTGATGGCGGGCAGCGGCGGGCTGGCCGAAGAATGGCAGGAAGCAGTGGAAGACGGGCACGTTACGCCGTCTGAAATGTCGGTATTGCGCCATTTCTTCGCGCAAATCGCGCAGGAAGCGGCAGCGGTTATCCAACTGACGGAGCGTTTCTATGGTGAAAAAGCCTAAGCTGAACCGCTACGAAGGCGGCCAAATGCGGATTACCGTGGTTTGCCCCGTATGCGGCGAACGCTGCAAGGTGGACGGCAGCCGGATGATTACCAACCGTGTGCGCCATCAATACGGCCAGTGCTTGAATATGCGCTGCGGCTGGACGGGCGTTTTTGCAACAGAAGCAGTGAAAACCATCACGCCGCCGTCGCCTGCCTACGACATTTCGCTGGCACCGCAGCCGATGAGCAAGGCCGAAATCCGCCAACATCAAGAAAACCAAACCCCGCAAGAAGAACTGATTTAACTGCCCGATATTAACTTTAAGCTAGCGTTTAATACTTAGCTTTTTGTTAGCTAACTGCGGCGGCAGAAGGGCTTTTTTTGCCCGAAATCTGCCAAAGAGCGAAAAAGGAGCGGAAAGATGAACGGTGAAAACAGCGAAAACGGCTTTGAATGGGAAGGCCGTGTTTATAAAAACCGCGAACACGCCAAGGCGGTTTGGCTGTGCAACAAGGCCATCAGGCAAGGCCGCGAACGGGCGTTTGAGCAGTTCGGGCATATCAATACCAAGTTTTACGACGAGCCGCCGCAGCCGCCTTTGAGCGGGGCGCAGAAAAGGCCGTCTGAAAACCCGAATAAAAAGCTGATTACCGGCTCGCAAACCGAAGCGCTGAAAACCGTGCAGCGGCTCTGCCGCCAAATCGGCGAGATGGCGAAAGTCATCAATTATCAGAACGCTGCTTTTGAATTGGATCTGCCGCCGCTCTTGCTCTCCGAAGCGGCCGCGCATCTGATGGCGATAGACGAAAAAATCCGCGCGGCCGAGTTTGCCGCCAAACAGTTGGGCGTCAAGCCTGTTACCGAGCATTTGAAAACTGCCCGCGAAGAAGCCGCCGACCGCCGCTTCCATGCGGCCTGAAAGGAAACCGAATGAATATCAGAAGAGAAATGACTGCCCGTTATCTGGAAGCGTTGAGCGCGGTGGACAGCTGGCAGGAATACTGGCTGAAAAACGCCGGTGCGATGCAGGAAGCGGCCGACAAGCTGCTGCCGTATGTGAATATCCGCGTTGCGCCGATGGCGGGCTACGAGCCGCGCCTGACGGCTTTTGCCGAAAGCCGCAGCCAAGCCCAAATTGTTTGCGACATCGCCGAAGAATTACAGCCTTTGGGCAAGCCGCAGGAAGATTGGGACGGCAACACGGTTTGGCGTTTCAAGGGCTTTTGGCTCTGTTTGGTGGAGGATTGCGAATGAAACTGCTGAAACTCTGCCCCGCTCTGCTCTTGGGCGTGATGGCCGCGCTGCTACTGGTACGCACCGCGCTGCCCGCTGTGGCGGAAATGCCGCCCGATATTCCCGAGCCGGTTTTTCCCGCCGCCGCCGGATTTTCAGACGGCCTTGAAAGCGGGGGCGTATTAAGGCTTTCCGCAGAATGTGCGGCACGGGATTTAAACGGTGATGCACCGTGCAGCGAAGAAGAGTATCAGGCCGAAGCGGCGGCTTGGAACGAATACTACGGCTGCGACCCGCGCGGTTGCGGATTTATTGATTTTGATGCGTTGCCCGAAAGCGGGCGTTATCAAGGAGAAGCAAGATGAGCAATCCGTATCAGGCTTGTTTGGATCATTTCCGCGCAGAAATTGCCGGCCGTCTGAACACGCTGTTTGCCGAGAAAGGTTTTGAAGCCGCCGCCGATGCGGCCGACAACTGGGAAGATGCCCATCAGTTTTTCGATGCGCCCGAACCGATGAAGGCCACCGTGCTTGCCCGCTGGCTCAACGGCAACGCCGTTCCGGAATTTCCGAAGGTATTGCGGCTGGCGCAATGGCTGGACTGCGAGCCGGAAGACATTGCCAGCGAAGCGGAATTGGCCGAATACCGGCGCAACAAACGTGCTTTGGCAAATTTCAACCAAAAACAGAAAGAGCGGCTTGCCCGCCTGAGCTACCACCCGTGAAAGGAAAAAGACATGAGAGCCGCAGTGATTATGAACTACGAAGAAAACGGCGAAGATTATCCGGTCGGCCGTATCGAGCCGGAAGCAGGCGGCCGTGTGGCGGTGGTGTTAGACGGCGGTGAGCCGCGCATCTTCCGTAATTTGAATGCCGCCCTGACCGCCATCCGCGAACAAGACGGCCTGCCGAATGCGTATTTGATTTAAAAACGGAATTCAGGCGTTTCTCCGGCAAATGCAGCAGCCAGTTTTTCAGACGGCCTCAACGGACGCTGACGGGCGGCTTCGGCCAAATCCTCATTACGGGCTTGCCCGCACAAAACCAGCGCGGCCAGGCAAGCAGGATAAATCAGGCTTTCGGGCGCATCACTGTCGGCCGCCTGCATTTCGCTGTTCAGCCCGAAATCCTGCTGCTGCCACAAAGCAGCATAACGCGCCATCTGCATTTTCGCCGTCTGCGCTTTGGCAGCGGGGGTGTACACGATTTGAAAGGCGGCAATCACGGCCAGAAAAACGCCCAAGCCCCAGCCGCTCAAACGGCTTTCTACGGCGGCCATTGCGCCCAAGAGCAGCAGGAAAGACAAGAGTTTGTCCAAACGGCTGTAAAAACGGAAACAGATTTTTTCCAAACAATAGCTGTATGCCAGCTGGAAACGGGCGTTTTGCATAGAAGCTCCTTAATTTTGCTCCGGCTCGGGCGGCTTCGGCGGCTCGCGGCGCGGAATGTGGAAACGGTCGTTGTCGTTTGATGCAGACATCTTCGTTCTCCTTGCGGTTGATGGGTCCAGGAAGCTGCATCATACCGCAAGCGCCCAGCGTGCGACAACGCCGAGCCGTTGCAAGGACGGCATTCAAAATCAAAGGGATAAATGATGAACAGCCTGCCGAAGATCCGCCGCGCGGAACGTACGGAATTTGAGAATTTTGCCCGCGGTGCGGCTTTGGATACCGACCGTTTCGGCAATTATCTGAATGCTTCGGTCGATTTCGCTTTCCGCGCTTGGTGCCGCCGCGCACAGATGCCGTCTGAAAACGAACGGGCGCGCTGGATCGATACGGCGGATTTTCTGCCGGAAACGGGGCAGCCGGTGTTGGTGTGCTGTACCGACGGCGCGGTTATTGCCGCCTGCCGTACGGAAACGGGCTGGCTGAGTGTGATGATTGACAGTGTGGCAATGAAGCCGCGCGATGTGACGTTCTGGCAGCCTTGGCCGCAACTCCCTGCGCCGCGCCCGCTGCCTGCTGAAAGAAAAGTGAAATGGTAAACGCCGCTTTTAATCCGCAATGGAACAGCCGCTTTTCAGACGGCAGCGGCCGCCTGTTTATGGCGGGGCGCTGGTATCTGCCGCCTGATGATGTGGCCGCTGCGCTGCCGAAGCTGCCGAAGAAGGTACGCGAAGCGGCGGAACGTGAGTGGAGCATGCGCGCCAACCGCGAAAGCCGCGATGCGCTGTGCGGTACGGCAGCCGATCCGCGCGAAGCGGAGGCTTCGGATTTTGTGCGCCGTTTGGCCGCGCCCTTTCTGCGTTTGCCGCGCGGTTTGAATGTGAATGCGGGCGAAGAGGAAATTGCCGCCTTTGCCGAAACGGTTGCCCGCCGTTTCCATGATGCGGCCGGACGCGGCGCAGACTGGCAGAGCCTGCTTTCGCGCTGCCCGCCTTTGGGTTTGGAGACGGAACGGGTATTTGCCCGCCAGCTGCGTGTGTTGCGTGATGCGGCTTCGGACAACGAAGCACGCGCGGCGGCGGTAAAAGGAATGGTTGCCCGCTTGCAGGACAAGCGTTTTTGGCGGCGTTTTTTCCGCAATCTGACCGGCCGCGTGCTGGAAACGGCGATGCGGGAAACGGGCTGGGTAAACCGCAGAAAAGGCCTGTATGCATCGCAGGAAACAGTATTCAGACGGCGCAGCCAAAAGCGGCGCAATCTGGCTTTGCTGGAAGCGATGGTTGCCGTAAACGAGCTGCGCGAAGAATTTACCTTGGCCGAATTATCGGGCAAATCCGTTTCCAATCCTGCCTTGCGCCGCGCCGAGCTGATGACGCGCATTGCGGGCTTTGAAACCATCGCACGCGCGCAAAACCACGCGGGCGAATTTGTCACGCTGACCTGCCCTTCACGCTTCCACCAAACCCTGCACGCGGGCGGCAGCAATCCGAAATTCGACGGCAGCACGCCCGCCGAAGCCGCCGATTATTTGAGCAGAGTATGGGCGCGTATCCGCGCGGATTTAGGGCGGCAAGGGATTAAGGTGTACGGCTTCCGCGTGGCCGAGCCGCACCATGACGGCACGCCGCACTGGCATTTGCTGCTGTTTATGCCGTCTGAAAACGTCCGCGCATTCCGCCGCACCGTTGCGCTGCACGGCTGCCGCGAAAATCGGGAGGAGTTGAACTTGAATTATTGCGAAACGAAAAAAGAACGCCGCGCCGAAGCCCGCCGCCGCCAAGCGGCCGTGCTCGCGCAGACGGGCGGAAAGAAAACATTGGCCGCTATCGAGAGCAGCATCCGTTTGGAAGCGGATTTTTGGGCGGCCTATACCTTCAAAAACTGGAAAAACAAAGCCGCCAGCCGCCGCGTGGACTTCAAAGCCATTGATTTTGTCAACGGCAGCGCGGCCGGTTACATCGCCAAATACATTTCCAAAAACATCGACGGCAAAAACAACAGCGGCGAAAGCGTAGGCACAGATTTTGAGGCAGACGGCTTGGAAAGCACTGCCGAAACCGCCGAGCGCGTGGACGCTTGGGCGGCAGCTTGGCGTATCCGCCAGTTCCAGCAAATCGGCGGCGCACCTGTCGGCGTATGGCGCGAACTGCGCCGTCTCGACCCCGACAAACTGCTCGGCGACGATACCCTGATGCTGGCCGCCCGCGCTGCCGATAAAGGCGATTGGGGCAAATTCTGCCTGCTGATGGGCGGTATCGAAACCGCCCGCCGCGATATGCCGCTGGCACTCTATAAAGAAAACAACGGCCAAAGCAACCGCTACGGCGAGGCCGCCGCCGATACGGTGCGCGGTGTCATCGACAAACAGACGGGCGAGTACACAATCAGCCGTATTCACGAATGGAGCATTCAGCAAAAAGGCGGCAACGCCGCCCCTTGGACTTGTGTCAATAACTGTACGAAACGCGAAAATGCCCCTGAAACACGGGTTTCCAGCCCCGAAGAAATCGCCGAAACACTGGCCGCCTGCGAGCCGATTGACGAAATTATCCGTTTCGACCATCTGCACCCCGATACATGGGATTACGACTTCGGCGGCGAGGAAAACCGTTTTATGCTCACGCCGAACACGCAGCAAAAAATGCTGGAAACCGCGTGGCAAGAAGCCCGCGCCGCCCGCGCCGAAAGCGAAGACTTGGCCGCCTACCGCCGCCATCTCGCCCTTTTGGCCGCCCTGAAACTGGACAAAGGCCGTCTGAAAACGAACGAAGTGAGTTTCTGCGGAGCTAAAACGAACGAAGTGAGTTTCTGCGAAGCTAAAACAGACAAAGCCCGAGCACGCCGCCGCTTCGCCCAAGCCAACGCCGCCAAAACCCCGCGCTTTTTACCGCTGCCGAGTGCACGCGGAAAAACGCCCGAAGACGTACTGGCCGCCTCCAAAGCCCTGCTGGCCGAAGTGCGCGCGCAGAATGCCGAAATGGAACAGCAAATCCGGCATTGAGCAAAGCCGTTTCAGAAGTTTAACCGCAAGCAAAACGAAAAAGGAACTGAATCATGCAAACCGTCATCAGCGAATTGATCCCTCTTTCTGAAGTCAAAAAGATTTGGACCATTCCCAGCAAAAAGCCGCCCAGCACAGCCACCATCTGGCGCTACCGGCGCAAGGGTTTGATACCTGAGCCGATTCAAGTCGGCCGCGACAATCTTTACCACCGGCAAACCGTGATTGAACAGTTAAACCGCCATCTGCGCCCCGTCTGCCCTGAAAATACCGCGTAAATGCAAAAAGGCCGTCTGAAAACAGAATATCTTGTTTTCAGACGGCCTTTCCTTATTTCTTACGGTATTTCTCGCGCAAAGCCATCACATCGTCGCCCCACAGATTCAGAAAATGCAGGCGTTCTTCCAGTAATTCCGCGCGGTTATAGGCCTGCTCGGTTTTACTGCCCACTGCGTGGGAAAGCAGCATTTCGCCTACATCGTGCGGGATTTTGTACTTTTCACGCAGATACGAGCGGGCAAGCGAGCGCAGGCCGTGCGCCGTGGTGGGCAGTTTCATAAAAACAACCAGCTTGCGGCGTACCGTATCCGTTACTACGGGTTTGGTGTAGCCCTGCCCTTCAAACAGATACACGCCTTTTATGTTGATGGCGCGTATTTCTTCCAAAATCTGCAACATCGCGCGGGACAAAGGGACAATATGCGGGCGCGTTTTCATCACGCTCAACGGAATATCCCAGCGGCCGTTTTCCAAATCAATATCCGCAAACCGCGCCGTGGCCGCCTCCACCGGCCGCGTCATCGTCAGCAGCTGCCAGTAAACCAGCAGGCGTGCCCGCTGCCCGATGCCTTTGGCGGTTTCCAGCCGTTCAATCAGCAAAGGCAGCTCTTCCGGCTTCAGGGCATCGAAATGCTGCTCTTTCTTTTTCTTGAACACTTGTTTGCCGATAACGGCAACCGGATTGAGCAAAATGGTGCCGTCAGCCACCAAGTAATCAAAAAACAAACCTAAATTTCCCTTTACGCGGCGCAGATATTCCAATACCCCGCGCTCCTCCATCTTGCGCAGCGTTTTCACAATGTCTGCCGTTGTAATCGTGCGTACATCGCGGCCTTTGAACGTGGGGATAATGTTGTACTCCAGCGCGGCCAGCACTTGCTTGGCGTAGCGCGGATTTTTCCCTTTATGCTCCTTGCCGCCCTCCGTACGCCAACGTTCAAACCATTCTGCAAGGCGGTTTTCAAAACGGTAAGCCGCATCGAAATCATTGGATAACAATTTAGGGTTTTCGCCCCGCGCCAATTTCGCTCTGATTTCCTCACGCCATTTCCGCGCATCGGCAAGCGAAAACTCAGGATAAAGACCCAGCGTAAGCGTATCTTGCTTGCCGTCTTGCGGGCGGCGGTAAGTCATACGCCAAGACTTGCCGCCACTCGGCAGCACCCACAAGGCCAAACCGCCGCCGTCAGGCAGCTTGACCATTTTATTCCCGGGCTTGGCTGTTTTTACTTGAGTAGCAGTAAGCGGCGTAATAACTTTCGGCATGATGTTTCTGCGGTATTTTGAAAATACCACATAAAATACCACAAAAAAATGAAAAAGGAAGAAATGCGCTGAAAAGTACTGGGAAATAAAAAATCCCTAAATATATGAAATTTAGGGATTTTTTATAGCTTTGAAACGTTTGTAAAAACGTTCAAAAGAGTTCTTGGCGGAAAGGAAGGGATTCGAACCCTCGATACGCTATTAACGTATACACGCTTTCCAGGCGTGCGACTTCAACCACTCATCCACCTTTCCGCGAAAAACCAGCATTATACAGAAGCGTCTTGCTCCAGACAAGCCCTTTTGTATCGGTAAAACCCAAAAAGGCCGTCTGAAAACAGGCATTTTCAGACGAACCTCCTTTCTTGCAGGCTGCCTTCCTGTTTGATTCGGAAACTTACATCACTTCCAAAGTTTCAATGCCCAGCAATGCCAAGCCTTGCTTCAAGGTT
>JAUNKU010000049.1 GCA_030532645.1 Neisseria sp.
GACGGCCTTCGGCTGTATTTTTCAATAATTAACCGATTCGGGTGTTCAATTTCAAATCGCCTTCGCGTATCCAGCCGATTTTCCGCAACGGCGCGGCAATCAGCAGGGTCAAAGCCGCAGGCAGGATAAAATGCAGCAAGGCAGCCGCCAGCCAGATCCGCGGTTCGTTGCCCATTGCGGCAAACGTACCGACTTGGCCGACCAGCCCGCTTGTTCCCATTCCTGCGCCCATCGGGATATTTTTCATCTCAAACACCAAAACGGCCAACGGCGCGATCAATGCACCGGCCAGCGTGGGCGGCAGCCAGATTTTCGGGTTGCGGACAATGTTCGGCATTTGCAGCATACTGGTACCCAAGCCTTGGCTGAGCAGCCCGCCCCAGCCGTTTTCACGGAAACCCATTACGGCGAAACCGACCATCTGCGCGCAACAGCCGACCGTGGCTGCGCCTGCTGCCGTGCCGTCCAGAGAGAGCGCAATCGCCACAGCCGCGCTCGATACCGGCAGGGTGAGCAGCATTCCCATTATGACGGCTACGGCCATACTCATCAGCAAAGGCTGCCAGACAACGGCGGCGCCGATCAAGCTGCCGAGCTGCGTCATCAGAGCGGCGGTAAACGGGCCGATGAATTGTGCCGCCGCGATACCGGCCGCCAGCGTAACCGTGGGTGTCAGCACAATATCTGCCGGTGTGCTGCGGCTGACCAGTTTGCCGCATTCGGTTCCCAGTGCGGCTGCGACAAAACAGCCCACCGGTCCGCCGAGCGCCGCACCTGCCATACCCGTTGCGGCACTGGCTAAAAAGACCAGCGGCGGTGCTTTCAAGGCATAGGAAACGCCAACACCGATGGCTGCGCCCATTGCCGATTTGGCATAGCCGCCGGCTTCGGTCAGCCAGTCCGAGCCGAGCCAGCCGCCGACGGTTTGCAGTATCAGGCCGCAAATCAGCGAGCCGAACAAGCCCAAAGCCATAAAATTCAGGGCATCGATACCGTAGCGGCGCAATGAAAATTCAATATTGCGCCCGGCAAGAAAGTGGCGGATATTCATCGGTTTCTCCTGTCGGTTTCCGCGTCTTAAAGGTGCGTGCAGACAATATTTTTCTTATCAAGCTTTGCAGACGGCATATTCGGGCAAGGTTGTATCACAAATCCCGCAGCGTGTTAACCGTTCCGCCGGACGGCTGACGGTTTTCGCCCGTTTCCACGCGGTTGGAGCGGCGTTTTCAGACGGCCTTGCTGTTTTTTCTGCCGCTTCGGGCTTATAATTCTCATCTTTTTCTTGGAATTTCTAAAACTTATGCACGCAGTGGAAATTGTCGGCGCACACAAAACCTATGCCAACGGCTTTACCGCGCTTAAAGGCGTGGGCTTTACGATTGAGCAGGGCGAGTTTTTTGCGCTGCTGGGGCCGAACGGGGCGGGGAAGACCACGCTGATTTCGGCTATGGCCGGTTTGAGCCGTTTGACGGAAGGCAGCATCAAAATTATGGGACACGATGTGCGCCGCGAGCCTTATGCTGCTCGTATGTCGCTGGGTGTGGTGCCGCAGGAATTGGTGTTCGACCCGTTTTTCACCGTGCGCGAGGCGCTGCGTTTCCAATCGGGCTATTTCGGTTTGAAAAACAACGATGATTGGATAGACGAGCTTTTGTTTAATTTGGGTTTGGACGACAAGGCGGATACCAATACGCGGCGTTTGTCGGGCGGAATGAAGCGGCGCGTGATGGTGGCGCAGGCTTTGGTGCACCGGCCGCCGGTGATTGTGCTGGACGAGCCGACGGCTGGTGTGGACGTGGAGCTGCGCCACAGTTTGTGGGCATTTATGCGCAAGCTGAATGCTCAGGGGCATACCATTGTTTTAACAACGCATTATCTGGAAGAAGCGCAGGAAAACTGCGAGCGCATCGCGGTGCTGAAACAGGGGCGTTTGGCCGCGTTGGACAAAACCGATGCGCTGTTGAACCGCGAACAGGGCGTGCGTATCGAATTGCAGCTTGCCGCGCCGCTGCCTGCCGCGCTGGCCGACAAAGTTCAGACGGCCTCAGGCAACCGCTATACGTTGAAACTCCATCATTACAACGACATCGCCGATGTGCTGATTTTCCTGAAAACCGCCGGTATCGCCGTGCAGAAAATGCACGTTTTGGAAACCGGTTTGGAGCAGGTGTTTATCGATTTGACGGGAGCGGGCGTATGAATATGACCGGATTTTCCACGCTGCTGCGTAAGGAAGTGATGCGTTTTACCAAAGTGTGGCAGCAGACTTTGGGCGCGCCTGTTCTCACGGCACTGCTCTACCAGCTGATTTTCGCCCAAGCCATCGGCAAACACGCCGAAGCCTTGCCGGGCGTGCCGTACAATGCTTTCCTGATTCCCGGTCTGGCGATGATGAGTATGATGCAGAACGCCTTTGCCAACTCGTCTTCCAGCCTGATTCAGTCGCGCATTACCGGCAATCTGGTGTTTATTCTGCTGCCGCCGATTTCCAACGCCGCTTTTTTCTCGGCCTACATCAGCGCCGGAATGATACGCGGCCTGACTGTCGGCGCAGGCATTATCGCCTGTACCGCTTGGTTCGGCCTCGGCGCACCGGCCAACATCGGCTTTATCCTTGCTTTTGCCTTGCTCGGCTGTTTGTTTATGGCCTCGCTCGGCCTGATTGCCGGCATTTGGGCGGAAAAATTCGACCAGCTTGCCGCCTTTCAAAATTTCCTGATTATGCCGCTCACCTTTTTATCGGGCGTGTTTTATTCTATCCAAAGCCTGCCGCCGTTTTGGCAGGCCGTCAGCCGCGTCAATCCGGTTTTCTATATGATAGACGGCTTCCGCTACGGCTTTTTCGGTACATCCGATGCCGGCCCTTGGCTGTCGCTGGCGGTGGTCGGCGGCTTTGCGCTGGCCGTTACCGCCATAGCGTTCAAACTGCTGCAAAGCGGTTGGAAATTACGGAATTAGCATTAACGGAGGCCGTCTGAAAAACAATGGGTTTTCAGACGGCCTCAAATCTGCCGCCAAGGTTTATAATCGCTGTTTTTCCCAAACTTTCCGGAGAACCCCGATGAGCTTCAAAACCGATGCCCAAATCGCCCAAGAATCCGTGATGCAGCCGATTGCCGACATCGCGGCGAAACTCGGCATTGCCGCCGACAAATTAGAACCTTACGGCCGTTACAAAGCCAAAATCAGCCCGCAAGATGCGTTTGCGCTGCCGCAGAAAGCAGGCCGTCTGATTTTGGTAACGGCCGTCAATCCGACTCCCGCAGGCGAGGGCAAAACCACGATTACCATCGGTTTGGCCGATGCGCTGAACCATATCGGCAAGCAGGCGGCTGTGGCGATGCGCGAGCCTTCGCTGGGACCAGTGTTCGGCGTGAAAGGCGGCGCGGCAGGCGGCGGCTATGCACAAGTGCTGCCGATGGAAGACATCAATCTGCATTTTACCGGCGACTTCCACGCCATCGGCGCGGCCAACAATCTGCTGGCGGCGATGTTGGACAACCATATTTACCAAGGCAATGCGCTGAATATCGACCCGAAACGCGTGTTGTGGCGGCGTGCGGTGGATATGAACGACCGCCAGCTGCGCAATATCGTCAGCGGTATGGGCAAGCCGACCGACGGCGTGATGCGCCCCGACGGCTTTGATATTACCGTTGCTTCGGAAGTGATGGCGGTGTTCTGTCTGGCGCGTGATTTGGCCGACTTGAAAACCCGTTTGGGCAATATGCTGGTGGCTTATGCGAAAGACGGCAGCCCTGTGTATGCACGCGATTTGAACGCGCAAGGCGCGATGGCGGCCTTGCTGAAAGAAGCGATTAAGCCGAATCTGGTGCAAACCATCGAAGGCACGCCGGCTTTTGTACACGGCGGCCCGTTTGCCAATATCGCGCACGGCTGCAACTCGGTTTTGGCCACTTCTGTTGCCCGTCATTTGGCAGACTACACCGTTACCGAAGCCGGTTTCGGCGCGGATTTGGGCGCGGAAAAATTCTGCGACATCAAATGCCGTCTGAGCGGCCTGCGCCCTGATGCAGCTGTGGTTGTGGCAACCGTCCGCGCGCTGAAATACAACGGCGGCGTGGCACGCGAAGATTTGGGCGCGGAAAATCTGGCGGCGTTGGAAGACGGTCTGCCGAATCTGCTGCGCCATATCGCCAACCTGAAAAACGTATTCGGCCTGCCGGTTGTCGTTGCACTCAACCGTTTTGTTTCCGATACCGATGCCGAGCTGGAAATGGTGCAGAAAGCCTGCGCCGAACACGGCGTGGAAGTTTCTTTGGCCGAAGTGTGGGGCAAAGGCGGCGCGGGCGGCGCGGATTTGGCGCACAAAGTGCTGGCTGCCATCGAGCAGCAGCCGAACAATTTCGCTTTCGCCTACGATGTCGAAGCTTCGGTTAAAGACAAAATCCGTACCATCGCGCAACGCATCTACGGCGCAGACGATGTGGATTTCAGCGCCGAAGCATTGGCCGACATTGCCGCTTTGGAAAAACTCGGTCAAGACAAACTGCCGATTTGCGTGGCCAAAACGCAATATTCGTTCAGCGACAATGCCAAACTTTTGGGCAGTCCGCGCGGCTTCAACATCACCGTCCGCAGCCTGACGCTTTCAGCCGGCGCCGGTTTTATTGTAGCCGTATGCGGCGCGATTATGAAAATGCCGGGTCTGCCGAAAGTACCGGCTGCCGAGCGTATTGATGTTGATGAAAACGGCAATATCAGCGGTTTGTTCTAAAACCTTATTCTGAACGGCGGGCCTGTGCGCGATGCAGTACGCGGCGTACAGGCAGCAAGGCCGTCTGAAACGGGGAAGTGGTTTTGGCTGTGCCGAAAACAATAAAAAATGTTTATTGTTGCACCGGATATTTTTTTATTGTTGCACCGGATATTTTTCGGTGTCGGACGCAGAAACGCCGCTTCGCTTCGCTTTCAGACGGCCTTTCGCTTGCCTTTTCTCCGCTTATCGGGCATAACGTCTGCTTTCCCGATTCTCTTTCCGGCATTGCTATGGCTACGCACCACGCCAATCTGATTTTCTCATTAAGCCATTTGTTGCACACCGCGCAAGACGGCGACGAAATTATTGTCCACCCCGGTACGCATACGCTGGACGCGCCGGTGGTTTTGAACGGCCGCAATCTGACGCTTAAAGCCATTTTTCCCGATGTGCCGACTGTGGTGCAGGGCAAAATCGAAGTGGCAGGCGGTTATCTGCGCTTGGAAGGCGTGCATTTTGTGATGCACGAAACGTCCAATTTATGGCTGCACTCTTCCGCTTCCGTCGAGCTGGAAAACTGCGAATTTACCCAAGGCGCGCCTTCCCGTTTTGCCGCCGTTACATTGAGCCGAGCCCGCGTATTCTGCCGCAACAGCCGTTTCAAGAGCTTGTCTGCCAATGCCTTCAATGCTTTGCAGCGCAGCGAAATTTTGCTGGAAAACTGCTCGCTGGAAGACCAGCAAGCCTATTATTCCGTGTTTTTAAGCGATTCCTTTCTGCAAGCCAATGATTGCCGCTGGCAAAATGCACAAAGCGGTTTTGTCCACGCCGTACAAAATGCAGCAGTGCGCTTGCGTGCCTGCGTGTTGGACGGCTGTACGGGCGGCGTGGCGGTTTTTGCCGATGGACAGGCCGACATTGATTTGACCGATTGCACGTTTACACGCCTCAACGGCAATGCAGCGAATCTGCACAACGGCAGCAAGCTGAGCAGCAGCGGCTGCCGTTTTGAAAGTACGCAGTTTCCGGCACTGGCGTTTAATCCCGACACGCAGGCTTCGGTCAAGCAAGCGGTTTTTTCCGGCGGAACATCGCTGGTTTATGCCGACCAAGCGCGGGTAAAGATGGAAGACTGCCGTTTTGAAAACCTGACCGACGGCACGCCGCTGCAATCCTGCAACCGTTCCGATATGCTGGCAGTCCGCTGCCGTTTCGAGCAGATTCAAAACCATTATGTGCTGCTTGCCCACAACCACGCCGTGCTGACGCTGCACGACTGCGATTTCGGCAATCAGACCAATATTGCTTTCGCGCTGGACAACGGCCGGATCGATTTGGGCGACAGCCGTTTTGATCGAGCGCACGCCTTGTCTCTGAAACAGGAAAACGGCGGGCAAATCTGTTTTGACGAACATACCGGAGAAGCCGGACAAAGGCCGTCTGAAAACAGCCGTGTGCAGCAGGTATCCGAAGATGCCGAACGCCAAGCCAGCTTTGAAGAAGGAATGAGAGAGCTGAACGGCCTGTTCGGCTTGCAGGAAGTGAAAGACGAAATCCGCCAGCTGGCCGCGTTTGTCCGGATTCAGAAGCAGCGCGAAAAACAGGGCATTCCCGTGCCGCCGTCCAGCCTGCATTTGGTGTTTACCGGCAATCCGGGGACGGGCAAAACCACAGTGGCGCGGATTATCGGCAAAATTTATTACGGTTTGGGGCTGCTGAACCAAAACAAAGTGATTGAAACCGACCGTTCCGGTTTGGTGGGCGAACATATCGGCTCGGCGGCGCAGCGCACGCAGGAGAAAATCCAAGAAGCAACCGACGGCATTCTGTTTATCGATGAAGCATACAGCCTCGCGCCGCCCGACAGCCCGCGCGATTTCGGCCGCGAAGCCATTGATACGCTGCTCAAAGCGATGGAAGACAAACGCGACCGGCTGGCCGTGATTGTGGCGGGCTACACCGGCGAAATGCGCCGTTTTATCGAATCCAACCCCGGCCTGCAATCGCGTTTTACCCGTTATATCGAGTTTGCCGACTACTCCGCAGCCAATCTCAACGATATTTTCCTGCGTATGGCCGAACGCTACCGTTTTACTTTGTCTGAGGAAGCGGAAAGCCGCCTGATGCAGGCTTTGGAAGCTCTGCACCGGCAACGCGATGCCCATTTCGGCAATGCCCGCGTGGTGCGTACGCTGTTTGAAAAAACCGTGGAAGAGCAGGCTTTGCGGCTCGCTTCCGGCAGCTTTGCCGAAGAAGCGTTGAGCCTGATTGAGGCGGCAGACATCGAAGCTGCGCTGCCCGATTTGAATATTTCTTTGGACGGCGGCGGCAAACAGCAGATTTTTGCCGCTGCGATGGCCGAATTGGACGAAATGATCGGCCTGAGTGCCGTCAAACAGGAAATCCGCCGCTTGGTTTCCCTGATTCAGGCGCAGCGTCTGCGCGAAGAACAAGGCTTGCCGAACGCGCTGCCGTCGCTGCATCTGGTGTTTACCGGCAATCCGGGGACGGGCAAAACCACTGTTGCCCGCCTGATCGGCCGCATTTATTACGGCTTGGGTTTATTGCCGTCTGAAAAAGTCGTCGAAACCGACCGTGCGGATTTGGTTGCCGGTTATGTCGGCCAAACCGCCATTAAAACCCAAAGCAAAATCAACGAAGCAATGGGCGGTATTCTGTTTATCGACGAAGCCTACGCGCTGGCCAAAGAGGGCAACGATTTCGGCCAAGAAGCCATTGATACGCTGCTCAAACAGATGGAAGACAAACGTGACCGGCTGGCCGTGATTGCCGCAGGCTACACCGACGAAATGCGCCGCTTTATCGGTTCCAATCCCGGTTTGCAGTCGCGCTTTACCCGTACCGTCCATTTTGAAGATTACGCGCCGGATGAGCTGGCGGCCATTTTCCAAGCCCTGTGCCGAAAACAGCATTACCGCCCGACCGAAGCGGCCGCCGCCAAAATGCACGACAAACTGACCGAGCTCTATCACGGGCGCGACCGGAATTTCGGCAACGCCCGAACCGTCCGCACGCTGTTTGAAAAAATGGTCGAACGCCAAGCCGTGCGGATTGCCGCCCAAGGCGCGGACACAGGTTTGGATATTGTAGAAGCCGAGGATATTCCCGATTAAGGCCGTCTGAAAACTTAGTACGGGCGTTTCTGCGAAATAAAAACCAGCGGCTGCGTGTCGGGTTTGCTATGCTGCCCGCTTGAATGCAAAAAGGCCGTCTGAAAACTGCATTGGTTTTCAGACGGCCTTCAACTTGTTTTTACTTCAATCAGCCCAAGTTACGGAACTGCTCTAAGAATGCCGGAATGCCGGGGAACATACCGACCGCGCCCATTACGGTGCAGAGGATAATGAAGCCGACAGTCGGTACGACCACGCGTCCCATAAAGCCCAGCTCCACGCTGCGTGCTTTGTCGCCGATCAAGCCCAAGTTGTCCAGCAGCATTGTCAGCGACCAGCCGAACACCGGATTCACCAAGGCGGAAGAGAATACCACGATGGCGGCCGATTGGGTGGTTTTGCCTTTGCGCGTCATTTCCATACCGGCTTCCAGCAGCGGCACGAATACGCCTACCACCAAAGCCACACTCAATACCGGCTGCCAAATCGCCAAGTCCATCGGATAACCCCACACGCTGGCAACGATACAGAACACGGCGGTCAAAATCGCACCGGCCGGAATCGGACGTTTGGCAATCGAAGCCGGAACGATATAAGTACCCCAAGACGATGTAAAGTTGGCACCGCCCAAGAACGAGCCGACGGCTTGGCGCGCGGAGCAGCTGATCATTGTGTCGTCAATGTTCATATAAGTGCGCTCGGAACGCTCGGGATAGCTGATTTTTTGGAATACTTGGTGGCCGAGGAAGTCGGGCGACCACATCGCTACGGCCAGTACGGCAAACGGGAATACGGCCAAGAAGTTGTCCCAAGTCGGCCAGCCCATCTGCCAGCCGGTGTTTTCGCCCCACCAGTAGAACGGGTCGAGGTGCGGCAGGCCGGGGGCGGTTTTGAATTCAAACGGTGCGCCCAAAACATAGGCGGTTACACCGGCCAGCAGGCAGCCCAGCGGTACGGACAACCAGCGCTTGTTCCAGTGTTCCAACAGCGCATACAGAACAATCGTGCCCAAAATAACGATAAACGCGATATGCGGCGCGCCGAAGCCTTCCGCCCACGCAAACAGCTTTTTCACCTGCCCCGTCGTGCCGATAAAGCCCAGATAAAGCAGCAGGCCGCCGCACACGCCGTTACTGGTCAGCTTCGCCATCAGGCTGCCGCCTTTGCTCAAACCGAGTATCAGACCGAATATGCCGATTAACAGACCGAATGCTAGCGGATGGCCGCCTGCCGCAACAATAATCGGAATCAGCGGAATCAGCGGGCCGTGCGTACCCGGCAGGTTGGCTGTCGGCAGGAACAGGCCGGACAGCAGAAGAATGAACACGGAAGCAATCAGCATTTCATAGCGGACGTTTTCCAGAATAAAGCCTTGCTCCAAACCCAAAGGGCCGGCAAAGGCCGCGGCTACTGCGCCCACCATCACGATTTTGCCGATGGTACCGGCCATTGCCGGAATGGCATCTTCCCACTCGAAACGGTAGTCGCGGAACGGCAAATTGACTTTCCAACGCTTGGGCTGCATTATCTGCAATTCGTGTTCCAGATAAGCTTCGCGGCTGTCGAATGATGATGAGGGTTTGTGCAATTCTGAATAAGTTTTTCCTTGCTGCTGCTCCATCATTCCTCCTTTCGTGTTAAGTAATGTTTAATTGTTTACATATGCTAACACAAGAAAAGCGTTTGAAAATACTTATCAGGAAACATAATAAAACCCATCAGAAAATCAAAAGAAGATTGATTTTAAACAAATAAAGTTCATAAAATCCATAAAAACTACGTTTCACTACATCTCAGGATAAGCTGAAAAACCATTTATAAAGATTTTAACGTTAAGGAATCAACCAAATGCAGGCAACCGTTTATTTGCAAGATAACGAATACATCGCGCTGTGCGATTTGCTCAAACTCGCCGGTTTGGCCGACAGCGGCGGGCAGGCCAAAGCCGCTATTTCAGACGGCCTTGTGCTGCGTAACGGCCAAGTGGAAACGCGCAAAACCGCCAAAATCCGCGGCGGCGAAGTGATTGAATTCAACGGCGCAGTATTGGAAGTGGAAGACGGCGATGACCCCGAAGCTTAAAGCGGAAGATTTGCTGCCCGAGCCGGTG
The DNA here is from genome assembly GCA_030532645.1 of Neisseria sp. Lineage (GTDB taxonomy): Bacteria > Pseudomonadota > Gammaproteobacteria > Burkholderiales > Neisseriaceae > Neisseria. The sequence goes on from JAUNKU010000049.1 coordinate 9,965, forward strand.
CGCCCCGAAGATTGGGAATGCTGCGGCAGCGAATGCGGCGATGCCTGCATTCAAACGATTTATTCCAACGACAAACGCGCGTATGACGAGCAGCAGCGGTTGTGGAAGGCGCAGCTGGCGGAAGAAGCGGCGGAGAAAGGCGAGGCCGTCTGAAAAAAGGCTTTCGCGGCGTTGGAACGGTTTATCCGATAAGCATAACAATGCCGCTGCAATAAGCCGAAACCTGCAAAAAACGATAAAGAAAACAAAAAAATGATTGATTTACATTGCCACTCCACCGTTTCAGACGGCGCGCTGCCGCCTGCCGAAGTCGCCCGACTGGCGCACGCCAACGGCTGTACGATGCTGGCGCTGACCGACCACGACCACACCGGCGGCTTGGCCGAAGCGCGTGCCGAAGCCGAAGCGCTCGGAATGCGTTTTATCAACGGTGTGGAAGTGTCGGTAACGTGGCGCAAGCGCACACTGCATATTGTCGGGCTGGATTTTGACGAAGAAGACGGAACGCTGCAAAAGCTGCTCGTCCGCGTGCGGCAAGGCCGTCTGAAAAGGCTGGCGGAAATGGCGGCCAAGCTGGAAAAGAAAGGCATCGCGGGCGCGTATGAAGGCGCACTGGCGCGTGCGGTCAATCCCGAAATGGTCAGCCGCACCCATTTGGCCGATTTTTTGGTGGACGGCGGTTATGTACGCAACAAGCAGCAGGCGTTCACCAAATATCTGGGCGAGGGCAAACCCTGCGCCGTGCCGCACCAATGGGCGGACTTGGACGAGTGCGTGGCCGCCATCAAAGGCGCAGGCGGTCTGACGCTGATTGCTCACCCGATGCGCTACGGACTTTCCGCCACCGCCAAGCGCAATTTGTTTGAAGAATTCAAAGCTTTGGGCGGCGACGGCATCGAAGTGCACAGCGGCGCGTGCGACAAAAACGACCGCCTGAATTATGCGCTGCTCGCCCAACGCTACGGCTTGATGGCCGGTTGCGGCAGCGATTTCCACCGCCAAGGCGATTACAGCGGCGGCATACTCGGCGCCTGCCCCGAACTGCCCGAAATCTGCGATCCGGTTTGGCGGCATTTCAAATCGTGAACGCTTGGCTTCGGCACATCAAAGGCCGTCTGAAAACGGGATGCTGTTTTCAGACGGTCTTTGCCGAATTTTCGCTTATAATCCGTTTCTTTTACGCCCGT
>JAUNKU010000050.1 GCA_030532645.1 Neisseria sp.
CGGCGCAACAGCTTTTATGCCGTCTGAAAGCTGCTGAAACTAAACGCTTTTCTTTTTTCGGTAAACGCGCTATAATCAGCGAAATTTTTCACATCAAATGAGAAATGGCCACAGGGCCATTTTTTTGTTTTTCAATGGAGCAAAATGGATATTCAAACCCTTTTGGAACGTACCTTGCCGGGCTTGGGCTACGAGCTGGTGGATAACGAACTGACCGCACAAGGCACATTGCGTGTGTTTATCGACAAAGAAGGCGGCATTACCGTAGAAGACTGCGCCACTGTCAGCAACCACCTCAGCCGCCTGTTTATGGTGGAAGACGTGGACTATAAAAATCTGGAAATTTCCAGCCCGGGCTTGAACCGTCCGCTGAAAAAAGCCGCCGATTTCGTGCGCTTTGCCGGCGAACAGGCAAAAATCAAAACCCGCCTGCCGATTGACGGCCAAAAGAACTTTATCGGCCGCATTGTCGGTTGTGAGAACGATACTGTGCAGATTGCGTTTGACGGCAAAACCGCCGACATTGAAATCTCGAATATCGACAAAGCCCGTTTGAAACCCGAATTCAAATTTTAAAAATCCAAGGAGAGCCTAATGAGCCGTGAAATGCTGCAACTGGCCGAAGCATTGGCCAGCGAAAAAAACGTTGATGCACAAGTTGTGTTCGACGCGCTGGAATTTGCCTTATCGACTGCCGCCAAGAAAAAAGCCGGCCGCGAACATATGGACGTGCGCGTAGAAATCGACCGTGAAAGCGGCGAATACCGCACTTTCCGCCGTTGGTTGATTGTTGCCGATGAAGATTACACTTATCCCGATGTAGAAAAAACCATCGAAGAAATTCAAGAAGAAATTCCTGAAACCACATTGCAAATCGGCGATTACCACGAAGAATTGCTGGAAAACGAAGGTTTCGGCCGTCAGGCTGCACAAACTGCCAAGCAGTTGATTTTGCAGCGTATCCGTGATGCTGAGCGCGAAACCGTGCTGCAAGAATTTTTGGCTACCCGCGAAGAAATCATTTCCGGTACGGTAAAACGCGTGGAGCGCCACGGCATTATCGTGGAGCTGAATCCGAAATTGGACGCGCTGATTCCGCGCGACCAATGTATCCAACGCGAAAACTACCGCAGCGGCGACCGTATCCGCGCCTTGTTTAAAGAAGTGGCGGAAATCGGCAATACCGGCCGCAAACAGATTATTCTGAGCCGTACTTCACGCGATTTTCTGGCCAAACTGTTTGAGCAGGAAGTGCCTGAAATTGCAGACGGCCTTTTGGAAATCAAAGCCGTTGCCCGCGATCCGGGCTACCGCGCGAAAATCGCCGTTAAAGCCAACGACCGCCGCATCGACCCGCAAGGTACGTGTATCGGCGTGCGCGGCAGCCGAGTGAATGCCGTAACTAACGAAATCGGCGGCGAGCGTATCGACGTTGTACTGTGGTCGCCGGAAACCGCGCAATTTGTAATGAATGCGCTGTCGCCTGCGGAAGTCAGCCGCATCGTGATTGACGAAGACAAAATGGCGGTGGACGTGATTGTGGCGGAAGACCAGTTGGCTCTGGCCATCGGCAAAGGCGGTCAAAACGTACGCTTGGCGGCGGATTTGACCGAATGGCAGCTGAATATTATGACCGTAACCGAAGCGGAAGAGCGCCACGCCGCAGAAGATGCCGCACTGCGTTCGCTGTTTACCGAGCATTTGAATGTGGACGATGAAACCGCCGATGTTTTGGTACAGGAAGGTTTCGCTTCGTTGGAAGAAATTGCCTACGTTCCGGCCGAAGAATTGGAAGAAATCGGTTTTGACGGCGAAGTGGTGGAAATGCTGCGCGCCCGTGCCCGCGATGCCATTCTGACTTTGGCGATTGCCAAGGAAGAAAGCTTGGAAGGCATTGCCGAAGATTTGCGCAATCTGGACGGCGTAGATCAGGATATGCTGCGCGATTTGGCGGCGGCAAACATCACAACGCGCGATGATTTGGCCGAGCTGTCGATTGACGAGCTGATTGAGATTACCGGTGTGGAAAAAGGCGAAGCCGAGCAAGTGATTATGGCTGCGCGCGCGCATTGGTTTGAAGAAGACAACTGAGGGGGTATTGAATGAGTAATACAGTAGAACAATTTGCAAACGAACTCAAAAAGCCCGTTGACGACTTATTGAAACAGTTGAAAGAAGCCGGCGTTGCCAAACAAGGTGCGGCAGACGAAATTACTGCCGACGACAAAAAGCAGCTTTTGGCTTATTTAAGCAAAGCCAACGGTTCGCAGCTGGGCGGTACGATCAGCATCAACCGTAAAAAGGTAGAAAAATCGACTGTTGCCGGCGTTACCGTAGAAACACGCCGCAGCCGCCGTGTTGTCGTACCTTCTGCCGACGAGCAGCTGGCCGAAGCGAAAGCCAAAGCGGCTGCCGAGGCCGAAGCGCAGGCGAAAGCCGAAGCAGAAGCAGAAGCGGCCGAACGTGCTGCGGCGGAAGCCAAAGCCAAGGCGGAAGCAGAAGCGTTGAAAGCGGCAAAAGCAGCCGAAGAAGCCGCCAAAGCGGAAAAAGCCGCTGCCGAGCAACAATCAACGCCGTCTGAAAAAACGGCCGAAGCGGTTGAAGCCAAAGCCGCGTCGAAAGCGGAAGCGAAGCCGAAAGCCGATAAAGCGCCGAAAGCGAAAAAAGGCAAAGAGAAGAAAGCCGAACCGTTGCCGACTCCGGTTGAGGTAGTCAGCGCCGCCGAGCAGGCCGCGCGTGACGAAGAAGCCCGCCGTGCCGCTGCTTTGCGCGAAATGCAGGAAAAACTGCTGCGCGAAAAACAGGAACGTTTGGAGCGTCAAGCCCGCCGCGAAGAAGCGAAAAAGCAGGCTCAGGAAGAAGCTCGCGCACAGAAAAACGCCAAAGCCGGCGAACCGCGCTCGGCCAAGCCGTCTGAAAAACAGGCTGTTAAGCCGGCTGCCGCAGCCAAACCGGCCGCAGCAGTTGCTAACGACAATGCCAATCCGAGCAGCGGCAGCCGTAAGAAAGACGACCGCCGCAACCGCGACGACGATGCGCCGCGCAATACCAAAGGCAAGGGTAAGGGCCGTGATGCACGCGGCGGACGTGATGACGACCGTGTACGCGGAGGCAAAAAAGGCAAGAAACTGAAACTGGAACCGAACCAGCACGCCTTCCAAGCGCCGACCGAGCCGGTGGTGCACGAAGTTTTGGTACCCGAAACCATTACCGTAGCCGATTTGGCGCACAAAATGGCGGTTAAAGGCGTGGAAGTGGTAAAAGCCCTGATGAAGATGGGTATGATGGTAACCATCAACCAATCCATCGACCAAGATACTGCGCTGATTGTCGTAGAAGAACTCGGCCATATCGGCAAACCGGCCGCAGCCGACGATCCGGAAGCCTTCTTGGAAGAAGGCGCGGAGCATACCGAAGCCGAATTGCTGCCGCGTCCGCCGGTGGTAACCGTAATGGGTCACGTCGACCACGGTAAAACCTCGCTGCTCGACTATATCCGCCGCAGTAAAGTGGTGGCCGGCGAAGCAGGCGGCATTACCCAGCACATCGGTGCATACCACGTTGAAACTCCGAAAGGCGTGGTAACTTTCCTCGATACCCCCGGTCACGAAGCGTTTACCGCAATGCGCGCGCGCGGTGCGAAAGCAACCGATATCGTGATTCTGGTGGTGGCTGCCGACGACGGCGTAATGCCGCAAACCATCGAGGCGATTGCACACGCGAAAGCGGCAGGCGTGCCGATTGTGGTTGCGGTAAACAAAATCGATAAAGAAGCCGCCAATCCCGAGCGTATCCGCCAAGAGCTGACCCAGCACGAAGTGATTCCGGATGATTGGGGCGGCGATGTACAGTTTGTGGACGTTTCGGCCAAACAAGGTCTGAATATCGACAAACTGCTGGAAGCCGTGTTGCTGGAAGCCGAAGTATTGGAGCTGACCGCACCGGTAGCCGCGCCTGCCAAAGGCATTATCGTGGAAGCGCGTTTGGATAAAGGCCGCGGCGCGGTAGCAACCTTGCTGGTACAAAGCGGTACGCTGCGTAAAGGCGATATGCTGCTGGCAGGTACGGCCTTCGGTAAAGTCCGCGCAATGATGGACGAAAACGGCAAAGCGATTGAAGAAGCCGGCCCGTCTATTCCAGTGGAAATCCTCGGCTTGTCCGATGTACCGAACGCCGGCGAAGACGCAATGGTGTTGGCAGACGAGAAAAAAGCCCGCGAAATCGCGCTGTTCCGCCAAGGCAAATTCCGCGATGTACGTTTGGCCAAGCAGCAAGCCGCCAAGTTGGAAAATATGTTCAACAATATGGGCGAAGGCCAAGCGCAATCGCTGTCGGTTATCATCAAAGCCGACGTACAAGGTTCTTACGAAGCCTTGGCAGGCAGCCTGCAAAAACTCTCCACCGACGAAGTGCGCGTCAATGTACTGCACAGCGGCGTGGGCGGTATTACCGAGAGCGATGTCAATTTGGCGATTGCCTCCGGCGCATTCATCATCGGTTTTAACGTGCGCGCCGACGCGCAGGCACGCAAACTGGCCGAAGGCGAAGACGTGGAAATCCGCTACTACAACATCATCTACGATGCGATTGACGATGTGAAAGCCGCAATGAGCGGTATGCTGGCACCGGAAGAGAAAGAACAGGTAACCGGTACTGTGGAAATCCGCCAAGTGATTACCGTATCGAAAGTCGGCAATATCGCAGGCTGTATGGTGACCGACGGCGTCGTGAAACGCGACAGCAAAGTCCGCCTGATCCGCAACAACGTGGTTATCCACACCGGCGAGCTGGCGTCTCTGAAACGCTTCAAAGACGACGTCAAAGAAGTGCGTATGGGCTTCGAATGCGGTTTGATGTTGAAGGGTTATAACGAAATTATGGAAGGCGACCAGCTCGAATGCTTCGACATCGTTGAAGTAGCGCGTTCACTGTAAAGTGATTTGAACTTAAAGGCTTGAATAAAGGCCGTCTGAAAACCCGCAATGCTTGTTTTCAGACGGCCTTTTCGTATGGCAAATGATAGCCTGTATGCTAAACAATCAACCGTCATTCCCGCCTGCGCGGGAATGGCGGTTGGGTATTATTTGTGATACGAAACAGAGTAGGTTGGGTTGAAGCGAAGCGGAAACCCAACGGTAAAACCACAGACCAGACTTTGAGCACAGCTTTTTTTCAGCAATATTTTTCGCCAATACATTTTTGGCCGGGCTAAATCCCAGCCTGCGGCTTCTATGGTTTCTGCAAAAACATTAAGGCCGTCTGAAAATCATAATGTTGATTTTCAGACGGCCTTTTTACGGTTTCACCGCAAGGTTTACTCCGCCCAAGCTTTCAAATGGCCGTAGCCTTGTGCGTCCATTTCCGCCAGCGGTACGAAGCGCAGGGCTGCGCCGTTGATGCAGTAGCGCAGACCGCCGCGTTCGGCGGGGCCGTCGGGAAAAACGTGGCCGAGATGGGAGTCGGCGTGAAGGCTGCGGACTTCGGTGCGGTGCATAAAGTGGCTGAAATCGTTGCGTTCGGTAACCGCCGTTTCTGCAATCGGTCGGGCGAAGCTCGGCCAGCCGCAGCCGGAATCGAATTTGTCGCGCGCGCTAAAGAGTGGCTCGCCGCTGACAATGTCCACATAAATGCCCGGCTCGAATTGGTGGTCGTACGGGTGGCTGAACGGGCGTTCCGTGCCGTTTTCCTGTGTGATGCGGTATTGCTCGGCGGTCAAACGCTGTTTCAACTCGGCTGCACTCGGTTTTTGATAGCTTTTTTCAGACGGCCTTTCCAGCGGAATATCGGCCAGCCGGATGTCGATATGGCAGTAGCCGCCGGGATTTTTGCCGAGATAGTTTTGATGATAATCTTCGGCATCGTAAAAGTGTTGCAGCGGCAGATTTTCTACAACCAGCGGTGCGGCGTGTTTGCTTTGCTCGGCTTGCAGCGCGGCGGTAATGACGGCTTTGTCGGCCTCGTCTGTGTAGTAAATGCCGCTGCGGTATTGCGTGCCGACATCGTTGCCTTGTTTGTTGAGCGAGGTCGGGTCGATAACGCGGAAAAAGTATTGTAAAACATCGTCTAAGGGAAGAATGTCGGCATCGTAGGTCAGTGCAACGGTTTCAGCGTGGCCGCTGTTGCGGCGGCAAACGTCTTCGTAGCTGGGGTGTTCGGTGCGGCCGTTGGCATAGCCGGAAACGGCGTTGTGTACGCCTCGGATGCGGCGGAAATAGGCTTCCAAACCCCAGAAACAGCCGCCGGCCAGATAAATGGTTTTGATGTTCATAACAGCTCCTTTTCAGCAAGGGTAATAAGGGTAGAACGGAGTTTTTCAAGCTCGGCGGTAAGCTGTGCCGCAAAAAAGGCCGTCTGAAAACGGTGTTGCGCCAAACGGCGCTTCGCTTTGTTTTCAGACGGCCTTGCCGTATCGGGCGGCGGTTTATTCATGCTCTTCGCCGCTGCGGTTTTCTTCGCCGAGGAAGCCTTTGAGTTTTTGCAATGCTTTGGCTTCGATTTGGCGGATACGCTCGGCGGAAACGCCAAACTCGGCAGCCAATTCGTGCAGCGTCAAACCGCCGTCGTCTTGCAGCCAGCGGCTTTCTACGATGCGGCGGCTGCGCTCGTCCAGCTGGGCGAGGGCGTTTTGCAGGCCTTCGGTTTGCAGGGCGTAATGCGCTTTTTTGGCGATTTGGCGGGTCGGTTCGTTGTCGTTGTCGGCCAGCCAGTCGATGGGCGCGAAATTGTTGTCGTCGTCATCGCTGTTGTCGGCAATCAGGGCAACATCTTTGCCGGTCATCCGCTGTTCCATTTCCATTACTTCGGAAAGTTTCACGCCCAAATCGTCGGCAATCGCCTGTGCTTCTTTCGGGCTGAGCGCCGACAGGGATTTACGCATCGAGCGCAGATTGAAGAACAGTTTGCGTTGCGGCTTGGTGGTGGCAACGCGCACCAAACGCCAGTTGCGTAAAATAAATTCGTGGATTTCGGCCTTAATCCAGTGTACGGCAAAGGAGAACAGGCGCGCGCCGCGCTCCGGTTCGTAGCGCTTGACTGCTTTCATCAGGCCGATATTGCCTTCTTGAATCAGGTCGGCCTGATTGAGGCCGTAGCCGTCGTAGCCGCGGGCGATGGACACCACCACGCGCAGGTGCGACAGAATCAGCTGTTTGGCCGCTTCCACATCGCCGTTCATTTTGCGCTCGGCGAGATTGTGCTCTTCCTCGGGGGTGAGCATCGGAATGCTGTTTACGGTGCTGATATACTGCTCCAAACTGCCGTGTCCCGTGGGGACGGGCAGAACGGTTTTGGTCGGCAGGGCGGCGGTTTTGCTCATTCGCGGTTTTCCTTAATTTGTGCTGTGCGGAAAAAATCCGCTTATTCTAACACCGAAGCGCGGCAAAAGGGCGGCTTTGCAAAGGTTTAATAAGGTTAAGTTTGGTTTGTGCAGAGGCAGTCCGGCATCGGCAGGCCGTCTGAAAAACGAAGCGGCAGTGTGGCGGAAAGCGCAGTTTGACCGGCCGACAAACGGCGTTTTCAGACGGCCTTTGCCGAAAAATCTTGTTGCAGCGCACATTTTCCGTTAAAATCTGCCGTTTCTCTTTATCCCGAACGGGTCTGTAGCTCAGGGGTTAGAGCAGGGGACTCATAATCCCTTGGTCGTGGGTTCGAAACCCACCGGACCCACCAATTCCTTGATTTTCCTTTCTATTGTTCAAACAGGTTTACGCCGCGCCCGAAGCTTTTGCTGTTTCCTATTTCCAACTTTGCTTGTTTTTCAGACGGCCTTTTGCGCGCAAACCGTTTCTAACCGATTTTTCATACTATGCACGTTTCCGAACTCCAAACCCAACATATTTCCAAACTGCTGGAACAAGCCGAACAACTCGAAATCGAAAATGCCAACCGCCTGCGCAAACAGGATTTGGTGTTTGCCATCGTCCGCCAGTTGATGAAGCAGGGCGAGAGCTTTACCTGCTCGGGTACGCTGGAAATCCTGCCCGACGGCTTCGGCTTTCTGCGCAGCGCCGATACTTCCTATCTGGCCGGTCCTGACGATATTTACGTATCGCCCAGCCAAATCCGCCGCTTCAATCTGCACACCGGCGACACCATCGAAGGCAGCGTGCGCGTGCCGAAAGACAACGAACGCTATTTCGCGCTGGTACGCTTGGACAGCATCAACGGCGATGCGCCGGAAATGTGCAAACACAAAATCCTGTTTGAAAACCTTACGCCGCTGTTCCCGACCCGCCAATTCAAGCTGGAACGCGACATCAAAGCCGAAGAAAATATCACCGGCCGCGCCATCGATTTGGTTGCGCCCATCGGTTTCGGCCAGCGCGCGCTGATTGTTGCGCCGCCCAAGTCCGGCAAAACCGTGATGCTGCAAAACATTGCCCACGCGATTACCGCCAACTATCCCGAAGCCGAGCTGATTGTTCTGCTGATTGACGAACGTCCGGAAGAAGTAACCGAAATGTCGCGCAGCGTGCGCGGCGAAGTGGTTTCCTCCACCTTTGACGAACCTGCTTCGCGCCACGTCCAAGTGGCCGAAATGGTGATTGAAAAAGCCAAACGGATGGTGGAGCACAAAAAAGACGTGGTCATTCTGCTCGACTCGATTACCCGCCTTGCCCGCGCCTACAACACCGTTGTACCAGCTTCCGGCAAAGTGCTGACCGGCGGCGTTGATGCCAATGCGCTGCACCGCCCGAAACGCTTTTTCGGCGCGGCGCGTAACGTAGAAGAGGGGGGCTCGCTGACCATTATCGCCACCGCATTGGTCGATACCGGCAGCCGTATGGACGACGTGATTTACGAAGAATTCAAAGGCACGGGCAATATGGAGCTGCACCTCGACCGCCGTATGGGCGAAAAACGCCTGTTCCCGGCCATCAACATCAACAAATCCGGCACGCGCCGCGAAGAATTGCTGGTGCCGAACGACCAGTTGCAGCGTATGTGGCTGTTGCGTAAATTCCTGCATCCGATGGACGATTTGGAAGCAACCGAATTTTTGGTGGGCAAGCTCAAAGCCTCGAAAGACAATAATGAGTTTTTTGAATTGATGCGCGGTAAGTAAAGCAAGCTGCCGTCTGAAAATGGAGTAAAGCGCCGTTTTCAGACGGCCTTTTTACACTGTACCGCCTGTAAAATCAAAAGAACCGTTATGCTCGGGTCAAGCCCGATTATGACGGCATTTAATATTGCCGGAATCAGCAAATAACATAAGGAAAACAACGATGTCTATGACTTGGCAAAGCCTGTTGAGCCGCCAGCGTTTCCGTTTGAAAGACGGCGAAATTGTGCCGACGCATACGCCGTCCACTGCCGAGGGCGCGGATGCGCTGCGTACCGACTTCCATATCGACTACGACCGCGTGGTGTTTTCCGGTGCGTTCCGCCGTTTGGGGCGCAAAACGCAGGTGCATCCGTTTGCCGAGCACGACCATACGCACAACCGCCTGACGCACAGCGTGGAAGTGGCGAGCGTGGGGCGCAGTTTGGGCAACCGTGTGGGCGTGATGTTGCAGGCCGGCGGTTTTCTGCCGCAGGGCATCGCGGCGGCGGATATCGGTTCGGTGGTGCAAGTAGCCTGTTTGGCGCACGATTTGGGCAATCCGCCGTTTGGCCATACCGGCGAAGAAGCTTTGCGCGATTGGTTCCGCGATGAGAAAAACGCCCGTTTTCTGGCAACTTTGAGCGAAGCGGAGCGCAACGATGTGCAGACTTACGAAGGCAATGCACACAGCCTGCGCCTGTTGGCGAGCTTGGAAATGTACCGCAACAAAGGTGGTATGCGCCTGACGGCGGCTACCATCGGCGCGTTGTTGAAATATCCTTGGACAAGCCTTGATCCGAGAGGCCGTAAAAAATTCAATATTTATCAAACCGAGCTGCCGTTTATGCGCCGTGTGGCCGAAGAGCTGGGCTTGCCGCAAACCGGCAGCGACCGTTGGGCGCGGCATCCGCTTTCTTATCTGATGGAGGCGGCGGACGATATTTGTTATGCGCTGCTGGATTTGGAAGATGCGGTGGAAATCGGTTTGCTCGGCGATGCCGAAGTGGAGAGCATTTTGGCCGAGCTGACTTTCAACGAAAGTCCTGCGGCGTGGAGCGCACAAAGCAGCCGCCAGCGTTGCGCGATGCTGCGCGGTATGGCTATCGGCCGGGCGGTGGACGATGTGGCGCAAACCTTTATCACCCATCAGGCCGATTTGCTGGCCGGAAGTTTCCAAGGAAAAGATTTGCTGGCTTTGTGCAGCCCCGAAGTGCAGAATACGCTGGAAAAAGCCAAAGAGCTGGCACGCACGCGCGTATTCCGCCACCAAAGCAAGCTGATGACCGAAATTGCTGCCTTTCCGTGTTTGGGTTCGGTTTTGGATTTGTTTGTTCCGGCCGCGCACGCGCTGATTACCGAAGGGCGTGTGAACGTGCGCCAATCGCTGGCTTTGGAACTGCTGACCGAAGACCCGATACGCGAAAGCGACAGCCTGTATCAGGCCTATATGAAAATTCTTGATTTTGTCGGCGGAATGACCGACAACGCGGCAGCCAAAATGGCGCGCGAATTGTCGGGTATCGGAATGGTGTAACAAAAGGCCGTCTAAAAAAGAAGTTTAAAACGAACGAAGAGGGTTTCTGTGTTGCTAGAAACAGGTTTTTGAGTATTTGAACCATAAACCACAATCGTCATACTCGGGCTTGACCCGAGTATCTCCCCCGTTAACCTTCCTGAAACCCAAACAATCAGATACTCGGGGCAAGCCCGAGTATGACGAATGGTTTTGACATTCGCCGAACTTCGTTCTATTGTGCGGAAGCCTTAGAATTTTCGATTGATTAACGTTCGCTTTTCAGACGGCATCAGGCCTATCAATATGGAACAAAACGACTTTTTCGCCATTCCCAGCCCCTGCATCGGCGTGTGCCAAGTGAACAACAAAGGCTATTGCA
>JAUNKU010000051.1 GCA_030532645.1 Neisseria sp.
CCGCGTTCGGCAGTGATAACGGATTGCGGGCCGAGGTTGGCGGTGGCAATCAGCGGCAAACCCTGCGACAGGGCTTCAATCAGCACAACACCGAAGGTTTCTGTACGGCTGGCGAGAACGAACGCATCGCTTTCGCGCATCAGCTGGCGTACGCCTTCGCGGTCGAGTGCGCCGGTAAAGCCGGTTTCGGCGGCAATGCCCAAACGGGCGGCCAGTTGCTGCAATGCGGCACGTTGCGGCCCGCCGCCGCCGATTTTCAGACGGCCTTGTCCGCCGTTTTGTTTGAACAGGGCAAAGGCGTGCAGCAGAATATCGAAGCCTTTGTGTGCGTGCAGGTGGCCGACGCTGCAAAAGGTAAACGGCTGTGTCCGGCCGGTGCGCGGCGGCGGTTCGGCGGCAAATGCCGGGTCGAGCATATTGGGCAGATAGTGCCAGCGGCTGTGCGGAAACTCGTTTTCCAATAATGTGCAAAAGCCTTTGCTGACGGCCAGCAGTCTGCCGGCCTGCGAAACGGCCTGCTGCATTGCCCGGCGCTGCCAAGGGCGGATAAGGCCGCGTGCGTAGGTGCTGCTGTGTTCGGTAATCAGATAGGGAATGCCGTATCGGGCGGCGAGCCGCTGCGCCAGAATGCCGCCGTTGTTCACGCAATGGGCGTGCAGAATATCGGGTTTGCCTTGTTCGGCAAGGTAGCGGGCAAACAGTTTTTCACCGGCGGCCAACCAGCGTGCGCGGTCGAGATACGGCACGCGCGGAAAGAACAGCATCGAACGGGCGGTGTAAGTGGGAATGCCGCTGTCGTTATAGATTTTTACGCCGTAATTGCGCGAAAACAGTGTGCGCGTATCGCCGCGCAGCGAGCGGAACAGCGGCGCCAGCACGCCCACGCGCAAGCCGTGCGCCTGCAAAGCCAGCGCCTGTTGGCGGAAAAACGTACCGTTCAAATCATCGGCGGTTTCGGGATACCAAGAAGGAAGCAGGAGAACGTGCATAGTGGGCTGTAAAAGGATTGTGTGTCGGAGATGTTGCGTGAGCAGGCAGCAAAAGCCCCATTGGCAGCTTACAGTGGGGTGGTTTTCATCGCTGCTCCGGCAGGGCGGACAGGCTGATTAAACGGCTTTTCTGCTTGGCAGATTGTGTTTGATTCTCCGCATTGCAGACAGGCAGGCGATTATAGCGCGGCTTGTCCGGCAACACCAAACACAGAAATTGCTGAACGATAAACACATTTTATTCGGCGGCCAAAAACAGCAAGGCCGTCTGAAAACGAACGAAGAGAGTTTCTGCGAAGCTAAAACGAACGCAGCAGGTTTTTCAGAGCGGAAACAGTGCAGCAGAATATGCCGCCCCTCAATCTCGTCTTGAAATCCGCCGAAACGCCACGATAAACGCGTTTTCCCGTCATTTTGCCGCATCGGGCGCGTTTGCAGCTTTCCCAAACGCCCCCGTTAAGCTATTATCACGCGGTTTTTTTCTAAGGAATTTCTATGATGCAGGATTGGGCTTTGCCGGATTTTGAAAGCAAAATCTGTCCGCCGGAAGAATTGGCGGCGCGTTTGGCCGAGCTGCCGCGTCCGCTGGTGTTTACCAACGGCTGTTTCGACATTCTGCACCGCGGCCACGTTACTTATCTGGCGCAGGCGCGTGCGAAAGGCGCGGCGATGGTGCTGGCGCTGAATACCGATGCTTCGGTCAAACGGCAGGGCAAGGGCGACGACCGTCCGGTCAATCCGTTGGAAAACCGCGCGGCGGTGGCGGCGGCGCTGGAAAGCGTGGATTTGATTACTTGGTTCGACAGCGATACGCCGGCCGAATTGATTGAAGCCGTGAAGCCCGATGTGCTGGTCAAAGGCGGCGATTGGGCGGTGGAAAACATTGTCGGCGCGGCCGAAACCAAAGCGCGCGGCGGCGAAGTGTATTCCATTCCTTTCCTGCACCAGACTTCTACCACCAAAACGCTGGAAAAAATCCGCGCCGCCAAGCAGGAAGAGCAATGATGCAGGACGTGCACTGGCGGCTGTTGGCCGCTTTGGCCGACGGGCAGACGCACCATATCGCGCATTTGGCGCAGCGTTTGAATGTCAAACCGCAGCTTTTGAACAGCTTGTGGCAGGCGATGCCGCCGCATCTGCGCGGTTTGCTGCGCCAGAGTGACGGGCAATGGCGTTTGATCCGTCCGCTGGCCGTGTTTGACGAAGACAGCTTGGCCGCCTGTACCGAAAGTTTCCGCGTCGCAGAAACGGGCAGCGTCCGTTTGCAGACGGCCTTGCTGCACGAATGCACATCAAGCAATGATTTTATCAGCGAAGCGGTCAAACAGAACCCCGATTCGGCGCACCGCCGCCTGTGTGTGGCGCATACGCAGAGCCAAGGGCGCGGACGGCAGGGCAAAGTATGGCAGAGCCGCGCAGGCGAATGCCTGATGTTCAGCTTTTCTTGGGCGTTTTCACAGCCGCAGGCGCAGTTGGGCGCGCTGGCTTTGCTGACCGCGCTGGCCTGCAAACGCGCTTTGCACGGCTTGGGTGCGGACGTGCAAATCAAATGGCCGAACGATTTGGTGGTCGGGCTGAACAAGCTCGGCGGCATTTTGATTGAAACCGTGCGCAGCGGCGGAAAAACCGTTGCCGTTGTCGGTATCGGGTTGAATTTTGTGCTGCCGAAAACCGTGGAGCAGGCAACTTCCATTCAAGCCGAGGGCAGCCGTGCTCTGACTGCGCCGCAGGTGTTGGCTGCCGTGTTGGCCGAAATCGAAACGCTGTTTACCCGTTTTGAAAACGAAGGTTTCGCGCCGTTTATCGCCGAATATCAGGCGGCAAACCGCGATCAGGGCCGCTTTGTGCGTTTGCTGCAAAACGGCGGACTGTTGGCGGAAGGTACAGTAAAAAGCATCAATGCAGACGGTTCGCTGACGGTTCGAACGGCTTCGGGCGACAAAACACTGGTCGGCGGCGAAATCAGCCTGCGCCCCGAAGAGCAGGCCGAGTTTGCGGCATTGCCGAAGAAAAACGGCAAAGGTTTTCTGCCGGAAGGCCGCTTTTCAGACGGCCTCAAACCGGCCAAGCGCGTGCTGCTGCTCGACGGCGGCAACAGCCGTTTGAAATGGGCTTGGGCGGAGCAGGGCAGATTGGGCGAAGTGCACCGCGTGGTGTACCGCGATTTGGAAGGCTTGGGGCAGGAGTGGGCGGAACAAGGCGGCGAAGATGTGCCGGTGATTGCCTGTGCTGTCTGCGGCGAAGAGAAAAAGCAGCTGGTTGCCGAGCAGCTCGGCCGCAGGATTGACTGGCTGCCTTCGATGACTCAGGCGCTGGGTATGCGCAACCATTACCGCAATCCGGCCGAACACGGTTCCGACCGCTGGTTCAATGCACTGGGCAGCCGCCGTTTCAGCAAAAACGCCTGCGTGGTGGTGAGCTGCGGTACGGCGGTAACGGTCGATGCCGTCAGTGCCGACAACCATTATCTCGGCGGCACAATTATGCCCGGTTTCCATTTGATGAAAGAGGCGATGGCGCAGAAAACCGCCAACCTCAACCGCCCCATCGGCCGCGTGTACAGCTTCCCGACCACCACGCCGAACGCGCTTGCCAGCGGTATGATGGACGCGGTTTGCGGCTCGATTATGCTGATGCACAGCCGCCTTGCCGCGCGCACGGGCGACGGAAAAGTCGATATCGTAATGACCGGCGGCGGCGCAGTCCGCGTGTCCGATGCAATGCCCGAAGCGTTTAAAACCGCCCACTCGGTGAAAGTGGCCGACAATCTGGTTTTATACGGTTTGCTCAGTTGGTATGAGCAGGAAGGTTACCGCAAACCTTGATGCCCGGCGGACAAAGGCCGTCTGAAAATACAATGAGGTTTTCAGACGGCCTTTTTTATTGATGCAGACCGCATTCTTTGCTGTCTTTCTGTTCCCACCACCATCTTCCTGCGCGGATGTCTTCGCCTGCTTTCACCGGCAGCGTGCAGGGTTCGCAGCCGATGCTGGGATAACCTTGCGCATACAGCGCGTTGAGCGGCACATCAGCGGTTTGCACAAATGCCCATACATCATCGTCTTCCCAATCGAAAATCGGGTTGAACTTGGCGCATTGCCGCGCTTCGTCCCATTCTTCAAAACACAAATCCGTCCGCGTAACCGATTGGCTGCGGCGTTGGCCGGTCAGCCAAGCCGGTGCGCCGTTTAAAGCGCGGTTGAGCGGTTCGATTTTGCGGATTCGGCAGCAGGCTTGGCGTTTGGCAACGCTTTCGTAAACCGCGCCGGCACCGTAAGTGCCGTCAAATGCCGCTGCCGCTTCGGTATCGGGCGTGAATACGGCAAACGCCAAATCGGGATAACGGCGGCGGACGGCCGTTATCAGCGCGGCCGTTTCCGGGTGCAGTCTGCCGGTATCGAGCGTGATGACACGCAGCGGCAGGGCGAGTACGGCGATGCGGGCGGTAATGATCATATCCTCGGCAGCAAGGCTGGAAGCGGATACCGCTTGCGGAAAACGTTCGGCAATTTCCTGCAAACGTTTATCCAAAATGCGGATTTTTTCCGGCAGCGCGGCAACGGTTGCAGGGTGCGGCTCGGGCATACGCCAAAAATCGGGTTTCATCGGCAATCCTTTCTCGGTTGGCGCGGCAGGCCGTCTGAAAACCGCCGCTGTTTCTGCCTGTATCGTGGCACAAAGCGCGGCACGGCAGAAAGAATGTTTTTTTCTTTGCTTATAACCGCGTGTGCTTAATATAGAAAAAACGCTTCTTTTTCTGCACGGAGGAACTCGGGTAGGCTGTTTGTCAGGCGCAAAACAAGGAAAAAAGATGAAAAGCTACCCGATTTTTGCCGATTTGGACGGCCGGGCCGTCTTGCTGGTGGGCGGCGGCGAAGTAGCCGCCCGTAAAGCGGAAATGCTGTTGAAAGCAGGCGCAAAGCTGCGCGTGGCGGCCGCAGAGTTGTCCCCGCCTTTCCAAACGTGGCTGGACGAAGGACGTGCCGTTTATTTGGGCGCGGCATTTAAGGAAGCGCAGCTGGCAGGGGTGTTTCTGGTTACCGCCGCCACCGATGATGCCGCGCTCAACCGCCGCGTATTCGCCGCAGCCGAAGCCGCAGGCAAGTTCTGCAACAGCGTGGACGATGCACAACACTGCTCGTTTACCGTGCCTGCCGTAATCGACCGCTCGCCGCTGCAAGTAGCCGTCAGCAGCCACGGAACAGCCCCCGTATTGGCGAAAAAATGGCGGCAGGCGATAGAAACACTGCTGCCGCAGCATCTCGGCCGAGCGGCTGAAACGGCAGGAAAATGGCGCGGCCGAGTTAAAGAAAAAATCGCCGGAATCCGCGAGCGGCGGCGTTTTTGGGAAAACCTGTTCGACAGCCGTTTCGATACGCTGACCGCCGCAGGCAGCCACCAAGCTGCCGAAGCCTTTCTGGCTGCCGAATTGGAGAAAGCCGCCGCCGTCCCGTTGCCGTCTGAAAAATGCGGTGAAGTGGTTTTGGTCGGCGCAGGGCCGGGCGATGCCGGATTGCTGACCTTGAACGCCGTACAGGCAATGCAGCAAGCAGACGTCGTGCTTTACGATGCGCTGGTGTCGGACGAAATTCTCAATCTCGTGCGCCGCGATGCCGAAAAAATCAGCGTCGGCAAACGCGCCTGTGCCGGACAAGTACCGCAGGAAACCACCAACCGGCTGCTGGTTGAGTACGCACAAAAAGGCCGGCGCGTCGTACGGCTCAAAGGCGGCGATCCCTTCGTATTCGGGCGCGGCGGCGAAGAATGCCAAGTGCTGGCCGCAGCCGGTATCCCGTTCCGCGTCGTACCGGGCATTACCGCAGGGCTGGGTGCAACTGCCTACGCAGGCATTCCGCTGACCCACCGCGACCACGCCCAAACCGCCCTGTTCATAACCGGCCACTGCCGCCCCGACGGCGACGGCCTGCGCTGGCAAACCCTTGCCCGAGGCAACCAAACCCTCGTGATGTATATGAGCAGCATCCGCGCCGAAGACATCCGCCGCGAACTCATTGCACACGGTCGAGCCGCCGATACGCCCGTCGCCGTCATCTCCAACGGCACACGTGCAGACCAAAGCGTCCGCACCGGCACGCTGGACGAACTGCCCATCCTCGCCGCCAACGCACCGCGTCCGTCCATTACCGTTATCGGCGAAGTCGTCAAACTGCGTAATGAGATTTCGTGGTTCGGCGCATCAGCAGCACCGTCTGCCGGTTGAGCGGCAGTAAACGCAGGAAAGGCCGTCTGAAAACAGATATTCAGACGGCCTTTTTGCATTTGTGTGCTGAAGCTACTGCTTTATAAGCAAATTATCTTAAATTAGAACAAACCGTTCTTTCCCTTTTTCAGACGGCATCGTTAAAGTGCAAATGTGATTGGATTGAAGGGGAGCATATTGTGGCAGTTCGAAATCAGCATCTTGATTGGCTGGAAGCCGAGAGTATTTACATTATCCGCGAGGTGGTTGCCGAGGCGGAAAATCCGGCTTTGCTGTTTTCCGGCGGCAAGGATTCGGTGGTGTTGCTGGCTTTGGCGGTGAAGGCGTTTCAGATTGAAGGGCGGGCGCTGCATCTGCCGTTCAAGCTGGTGCACGTGGATACGGGGCACAATTATCCGGAGGTGATTGCGTTTCGTGATGAAACGGTGGCGCGTACCGGTGCGGAGCTGGTGGTGGGCAGCGTGGAGGATTCGATTGCGCGCGGTTCGGTGGTGTTGCGGCGTGAAAATGATTCGCGCAATGCGGCGCAGGCGGTAACGCTGCTGGAAACGATTGAGGCGCACGGTTTTGATGCGCTGATGGGCGGTGCGCGGCGTGATGAGGAGAAGGCGCGGGCGAAGGAGCGGATTTTTTCGTTCCGCGACGAGTTCGGCCAATGGGACCCGAAAAACCAGCGTCCGGAGCTTTGGAGTGTGTATAACACGCGGCTGTTTCAAGGTGAAAATATGCGTGTGTTCCCGATTTCGAATTGGACGGAATTGGATATTTGGCAGTATATCGAGCGTGAGGGCTTGGCTTTGCCGCCGATTTATTATGCGCATCAGCGCGAGGTGGTGGAGCGGAACGGTTTGCTGGTGCCGGTAACGCCGCTGACGCCGAAGCGCGAGGGTGAAACGTCTGAAATCCGCAGCGTGCGTTTCCGTACCGTAGGCGATATTTCGTGCACTTGCCCGGTGGCGAGTACAGCAGCCACGCCGTCTGAAATCATTGCGGAAACGGCGGCGGCAACGGTATCTGAGCGTAGTGCGACGCGGATGGACGACCGCGTTTCCGAAGCGGCGATGGAAGAGCGTAAAAAGCAGGGCTATTTCTGATATTCAGACGGCCTGAAATGCTGCATAAGGGGTGTTTCGGGGCAGAAAACAGCATTGGGCAACGGCTCGGACCGTCTGAAAAACGGCGGTTTGCAAAGCCGGAAAATTTAAAGAGGAAAAATACGATGACTCATTCTGTGTTGCGCTTTATCACGGCCGGCAGTGTCGATGACGGCAAATCTACCTTAATCGGCCGCCTGCTGTACGACAGCAAAACTTTGTTATCCGATCAAGCTGCCAAGCTGGAGCAGTCTGCACGCGGCGGAAGTATGCCTGATTTTGCCGGTTTGACCGACGGCTTGGCTGCCGAGCGCGAGCAGGGCATTACGATTGATGTGGCTTACCGCTATTTCGCTACGCCGCGCCGCAAATTCATTATTGCCGATACGCCCGGCCACGAACAATACACGCGCAATATGGTTACGGGCGCGTCCACCGCCGATGCTGCGATTATCCTGATTGATGCTGCGCGCGTGGATTTTTCCGGCGGCAAACCGCAGCTTTTACCGCAAACCAAACGCCACAGCGCGATTTTGAAGCTGCTCGGTACGCCGCACATTATTGTTGCGGTCAACAAACTCGATTTGCTCGGTTTCGACCGTCAGGCGTTTGAACAAATCTGCGCGGCTTACCGCGAAACGGCCGCTCAAATCGGCCTCGAACGCGCGTTGCACTTTATTCCCATCAGTGCTTTGGGCGGCGACAATATCGTAAATCCGAGCAACGAAACGCCTTGGTACGAAGGAGAGCCCCTGCTCGCCCTGCTGGAAAATCTGCCTTCTGCCGACAGCGGCGCAAGCGGGCAGGCCGCCTATTTTCCCGTGCAGCGCGTGGCGCGTCAGGACGGCAGCAGCAGCGACGATTTCCGCGGATACCAAGGCCGTTTGGAAGCAGGCCGTCTGAAAACCGGCAGCGAAATCCGCATTCTGCCGTCGGGCAAAACCGCCGAAATCGCCGAGATTTACGGCACATCGGGCAGGCAAAACGAAGCGCAGGCGGGCGGCGTTTATACGCTGGTACTCGACCGTGATGTCGATGTGTCGCGCGGCGATGTGTTGGTGGCCGCCGACAGCACCGTGCAGCCCGTCAAGCAGATTCAGGCTGATGTGTGCTGGTTTGACGAAACGCCGCTCAATCCGGCGCGCCGCTATCTGTTGAAACACGGCACGCAGACCACTGCCGCCAAAATCAAAAATACCGCCTATGTTTGGGACGTGCACACCCTCAGCCGCACCAAGGCCGCGCAAACCCTTGCGCTGAACGACATCGGCCGTCTGAATATCGCATTGCAGCAGCCTGTGGCCGCTGTAGCGTATGCGGAAAACCACGCTGCAGGTGCGTTTATCCTGATTGACGAAGCAACCAATCATACCGTTGCCGCCGGAATGATTGTAGCGGAGGATACGGCAGACGGATTTGAGATTTAAGCGGACGGAAAAAGGCCGTCTGAAAACGAGGCCGGACGGCGTTTTCAGACGGCCTTTTTGTGTTTTTGATGATTTCTTGTTGCCGGAAAACATCAATCAGAAAAACGGATTATGGCGTTTTTCGTGGCCGATGGTGGTGGTGCGGCCGTGGCCGGGGATAACGGTAACGTCTTCCGGCAGGGTAAACAGTTTGCTGCGGATATTGTTCAGCAAATCTTCGTGGTTGCCGCGCGGAAAGTCGGTACGGCCGATGCTTTCGTAAAACAGCACATCGCCGGCAATCAGGATTTTTTGCGCTTCGCAGTAAAACACAATATGGCCGGGCGTGTGGCCGGGAATGTGCAGCGTTTGGAAAACGTGGTCGCCGACTGTCAGCCGTTCGCCCTCGTCCAGCCAGCGCTCCGGCGTGAAAGCAGGGGAAACGGGGAAGCCGTAATTTGCCGTGGTTTCGGGCAGGCTTTGCAGCAGAAATTCATCTTCCCTGTGCGGACCGAGTACCTCAAACTGCCCCAAGCCGCGCATCGCCACTACGCCGCCGGCGTGGTCGAGATGGCCGTGGGTCAGCCAGATTGCTTTGACATTCAGCCCCAAGTCCTGCGCGCGCGCCCACAGAAAATCGGCATCGCCGCCGACATCGGTAAACACTGCTTCTTTGCTTTCATCGTCCCAAATCAGGCAGCAATTTTGGCGGAACGGGGTAACAGGCATGATTTCAATCTGCAAGGCCATTGTTTTTTATCCTTAATTTTTCGTTATACTGAATGCGGCGGCCATTATACCCGACAAAGGAGAACGCGATGAAATGCATTACCGGATTGCTGTTGTGCCTGCCGTTGGCTGCGGCGGCACAGGAAATGATGTTGGCGAAAGAATATAAAAATCAAGATGTTTCCGGTTGGCTGATGAGTGAGAAACTGGACGGCGTGCGCGCCTATTGGAGCGGCAGACAGCTGATCAGCCGCCAAGGTTACGCCTTTTCTCCGCCCAAAGGTTTTGCGGCCGGTTTTCCGCCGTATCCGCTGGACGGCGAGTTGTACAGCAAACGCGGCGAGTTTGAGCGGATTTCTGCCGCCGTCCGTGCCGCAGACGGCGACTGGACGGGCATCAAGCTGCACGTTTTCGATGTCCCGAAAGCCGCAGGCGGCCTGATGCAGCGGCTGGCTGTATTGGAAGGCCGTCTGAAAACCTATCCTGCACCGAATATCGTTATCATTCCGCAGCGCAAAATCAGCGGCATCGAAGAAGCGCGTGCCGCAATGGAAAAAATCGTTGCCGGCGGCGGCGAGGGCGTGATTCTGCGCCGTCCCGAAGCGCCTTACGGCAGCGGCCGCAGCGCCGATTATTTGAAACTGAAACCGCAGCTCGATGCCGAATGCCGCGTGACCAAGCATTACGAAGGCAAGGGCAAATATGAAGGCAAGCTCGGCGCAATCGGTTGCCGGAACGAATTGGGTGAATTCAAAATCGGCAGCGGTTTTTCCGATAAAGAGCGCGAACATCCGCCGCAAATCGGTACGCTGATTACCTACCGTTATCGCGGTTTTACCAAAAAAGGCTTGCCGAAATTTGCCACGTTTTTGCGGGCAAGGAGCGATAGGAAATAAGAAAAGGCCGTCTGAAAATGTAGGTTTCAGACGGCCTTTGTTTCAGCAGTGTTCAAATTAAGAAGCGGCGGTTTCCGTTTGCTTATCTCCGGTCCAAGGCGCTACTTTAAACAGCAGCAGCATACCGGGAACAGCCAAGAAGAAGCA
>JAUNKU010000052.1:0-5622 GCA_030532645.1 Neisseria sp.
TCAGACGGCCTTTGGCTTTCACATAGCCGTGTTCGATGGTGATTTCCGCGCCCATTGTTTCCAAACCTTTCAGGTGCTGATCCACGGGGCGCGAGCCGATAGCGCAGCCGCCCGGCAGGCTGACTTCGGCTTTGCCGAAACGCGCCAAAGTCGGGCCGAGCACCAAAATCGAGGCACGCATTGTTTTGACCAATTCATACGGCGCGCAAGTATTGTTTACCGTACCGCCGTTGATTTCAAATTCGCTGATGTTGTCGGTTAAGACGCGCGCGCCCATACCTTGCAGCAGTTTTTGGGTGGTTTTGACATCGGCCAGCATCGGCACGTTTTTCAGGCGCAGCGTGCCGGAAGTCAGAAGGCCGGCGCACATCAGCGGCAAGGCGGCGTTTTTTGCGCCGGAAATGGTGATTTCGCCGTTCAGAGGGCCGTTGGCGGAGATTTTCAGTTTGTCCATAACACAACTTTCAGGATAGGCTGCCCGTTGCCGTTGCCCGTTTTGTTTTGCGGAAACGGCTTTTTCAGACGGCATCGGGCGGGGGAAATTCGGAGGTTAAGCCTGTTTGGCCGCCCATTCGGCAGGCGTGGCGGCAGTAGAAATCGACAGCGCGTGCAGCTCGTTGGAAGCCAGCTTTTCGGCCAAGCCGTCTTTAATCAGGCGGTGGCGGGCCAAACGCATTTTGCCCTCAAATGCAGAGGAGACAATCACGGCGAAAAAGTGGTGGCCGTCGCCTTCAACTTCGATGTGCTCGCAAGGCACGACGGCTTCAATCAGATTGCGGACTTGTTCGGGCGTCAGCATAGGGTGTTCCTTCAAAGGGTTGGAAAACGGCCGTTTTTTATTGTTCAGACGGCCTTTGTCTGGCGGCGCAACATTGTGCGGCACTTTAAACCCGGCATTATAAAGGAAGAGCGCGTTTTCGGTATATAATTGCCGCCGTCTTTACAGCCGGTAATCCAAGTAAGGCCGTCTGAAAAGCCGGCTTCAATGAAGTGATAACGCGCGCAGCGAATTTCTGCGCGGCCGGTGCAGAGTGTGCTTGTCCCGTCTTGGCAGTTTTCAGGGCGGCGGATGGGCGCTTGTTTTGTTACCGGCACAGCTAAACGGCTTCCGCAGGAAGCGCAAAGGTAAATCTTTATGATCCGTTTCGAACAAGTTTCCAAAACTTATCCCGGCGGCTTCAATGCCGTGAAAAATCTCAGTTTTGAGATTAAAAAAGGCGAGATGATTTTCGTGGCCGGTCATTCCGGCGCGGGCAAATCCACCGTATTGAAGCTGATTGCCGGTATTACCAAGCCGAGCAAAGGCCGCGTGCTGCTTAACCGCCAAGATTTGGGCGCGCTCAACGACAACCAGCTGGGCTATCTGCGCCAGCATATCGGCATTGTGTTCCAAGACCACAAAATCCTGTTTGACCGCAATGTGCTGCAAAACGTTTTGCTGCCGCTGAAAATCATCGGCTACGATGCCAAGCAGGCGGAAAAACGGGCGCGTCTGGCGCTGGAAAAAGTCGGCCTGAAAGGCAAGGAAAACGCCGATCCGGTCACACTTTCCGGCGGCGAACAGCAGCGTTTGTGCATTGCCCGCGCGGTGGTGCACCAGCCGAGCCTGCTGATTGCCGACGAACCGTCCGCCAACCTCGACCGCGCCTATGCGCTCGATATTATGGAGCTGTTCAAAACCTTCCACGAAGCGGGGACGACCGTGATCATCGCCGCACACGACGAAACCCTGATGGCCGATTACGGCCACCGCATTCTGCGTTTGCAGGAAGGCAGGTTTGTATAAATGAAACACTATCTTTCCCTGCATTGGGACGCGGCGCAAAACGCCGTCCGCCAGCTGGTCAAGCAGCCGCTGGCCACTTTGCTGATTTTGGTGATGCTCGCCATTGCAATGAGCCTGCCGATGGCGCTGTATCTGGGTGTACAAAGCTCGGAAGCGGTGCTCGGCAAGCTCAATGAATCGCCGCAGATTACGCTTTATCTGGCTGACAACGCGCAGGAGGCGGACGGCGAATCGGTGGCCAAGCTGCTGGCTGCTGACAGCCGCATCGAGAAAAGCGATTTTGTCGCCAAGAGCAAAGGCTTGGAAGAGCTGCAAAACAGTATGGGCAGCGAAGATTTGGTTTCCCTGCTTGACGGCAATCCGCTGCCTGATGTGTTTATCGTCAGCCCGAAAGCCGGTTTGGAACCCGACGAAATGCGCGGTTTGCAGGCCGATTTGAGCAAGCTGCCGATGGTGGAAAGCGCGAAGTTGGACACCGAATGGATGCAGACGCTTTACCAAATCGACAGCTTCGTCCACAGCGTTTTATGGTTTCTGGCATTTACGCTCGGCATCGCGTTTGTATTGGTGGCGCACAACACCATCCGCCTGCAAATCCTCAGCCGCAAAGAAGAAATCGAGATTACCAAGCTTTTGGGCGCGCCTTCTTCGTTTATCAGACGGCCTTTCCTGTACCAAGCGGCTTTGCAGGGCATCGCTGCAACCGGCGTGAGCCTGTTGCTGTGCGCGTGGACAGTCAGCCGCAGCCGTCCTTTAATCGACCAAATTTTCACGCCTTACGGCCTGAACATCGAATGGCGCTTCTTCGGCTTTTGGGAAGTGTTGTTCGTACTGATTTTGGTGGCCGCATTGGGCGTGGCCGGTGCTTGGCTGGCTACCCAGCAGCATTTGTTGAACTTTAAGGCCAAGAAATAACGTAAAGGCCGTCTGAAAGTGAGCAGGCTGATTTTTCTCTCGTTTTCAGACGGCCTTTTGCCGTTTTGTCACCAAATTTCCGTTAAAATACCGCATTGATATTTTCTCCATACAAAGGATTTCCTATGAAACTTCTCGTTATCGGCAACGGCGGCCGCGAGCACGCCTTGGCTTGGAAGCTGGCGCAATCGCCGAAAGTGGATACCGTATTCGTTGCGCCCGGCAATGCCGGTACGGCGCACGAGCCGAAGCTGCAAAACCTCGCGCTGACGGCGCACGCCGATTTGATTGACTTTTGCCGTGCCGAAAACATCGCCTTTACCGTTATCGGCCCCGAAGCACCGCTGGCCGCCGGTATTGTGGACGACTTCCGCGCCGCCGGTTTGGCCATATTCGGCCCGACCAAAGCCGCCGCGCAGCTGGAAAGCTCGAAAGATTTCGCCAAAGCCTTTATGGCCCGCCACGGCATTCCGACCGCGCAATATCAAACCTTTGAAAATGCGGAACAGGCGCACGACTATGTAAACGCCAAAGGCGCGCCGATTGTCATTAAAGCCGACGGCTTGGCGGCGGGTAAAGGCGTGATTGTGGCGATGACCTTGGACGAAGCGCACGCCGCGATCGACGATATGCTGTTGGGCAACAAAATGGGTAACGCCGGCGCGCGCGTGGTGATTGAAGATTTTCTGCAAGGCGAAGAGGCCAGCTTTATCGTGATGGTGGACGGCGACAACGTGTTGCCGATGGCCACCAGCCAAGACCACAAACGCCTGCTGGACGACGACCGAGGCCCGAACACCGGCGGTATGGGCGCATACAGCCCGGCGCCGGTGGTTACTCCGGAAGTGTATGAACGTGCGATGAACGAAATCATTCTGCCGACCGTACGCGGTATGAAAGCAGACGGCAACGAATTTACCGGCTTTCTGTATGCCGGCCTGATGATTGATAAAAACGGCGCGCCGTACACCATCGAATTCAACTGCCGCTTCGGCGACCCCGAAACCCAGCCGATTATGAGCCGTTTGGACAGCGATTTGGCCGATTTGGTGCAGGCTGCTTTGGATAAAAAGCTGGACGGAACCCAAGCGCAATGGAAACCGCAAACCGCCGTGGGCGTGGTGCTGGCGGCCGAAGGCTATCCCGAATCACCGAAAAAAGGCGACGTAATTTCCGGCATCGAAGCCGCCAACCAAACCGGCAAAGTGTTCCACGCCGGTACGACCGAGAATTCAGACGGCCAAGTCGTTACCAACGGCGGCCGCGTATTGTGCGTTGTCGGTTTGGGCGATGATGTTGCCGCCGCCAAAGCGCGCGCCTACGAAGCCTTGGACGAAATCTCGTTTGACGGAATGCAGTTCCGCAAAGATATTGCCGATAAGGCGATTAAGCGCGGCTGAGCCGTATAAAAATAAACAAGGCCGTCTGAAAACTCAATTTTCAGACGGCCTTGTTTATTTCAAGCAGGCTTTAAATCCAGCCCAGTGTATTCAAAAATACAATCACAATCGCTACGGGCGCAATGTAGCGCAGCAGGAAAAACCAGACATCGGCTACTTTGCCGGAAAGGTTGCTGCCGGTGCGTACATCGTTCATCACTTGGCGTTTTTTCCATGCCCAGCCGACAAAGCAGGTGGTCAGTAATGCGCCTAACGGCATACTCCAACTGGTAACCAGATAATCCAAGCTGCTGAAAATATCGCGATCGCCCAGCCATTTTACGTCCTGCCAAGTGCTGAACGACAGGGCGGAAGGAATGCCGACGATGAAAATGCCGAGACCGATCAGCCAAGTGTAGAGGCCGCGTTTTTCCGGACGGCGGCTGATGGCGGCGGCGGTGGCGGTTTCCAGCATTGCGAAGGCGGAAGTCAGCGTGGCAAACAATACCAAAACCATAAAGATGTTAAACAGCAGGCTGCCGAAAGGCAGATGGTTGAACACCGCAGGCAGTACGGCGAAAATCAGGCCGGGGCCTTGGTTCGGCTCGAAGCCGAGCGCGAAGACGGCCGGAAAAATCACCAAGCCTGCCAAAATGGAAATCGCCAAGTTCATCCAAACAATGGTATTGGCGTTGCGGAACAAATCCGCTTTGTCGTCCAGATACGAAGCATAAGTAATCATTGCGGATACGCCCAAGCTCAGTGCGAAAAAGGCTTGGCCGAGCGCGCTTAATGCCGTTTCGGGCGTGAAGTACGACCAATCGGGCTTGAACATAAAGGCCACGCCGCTCATCGCGCCGTCCAGTGTCAGCGATCGCACGGCCAGTACGACAAACATAATAAACAGGCTCGGCATCATATATTTATTGGCTTTTTCGATGCCGCTGCTCACGCCCGAGCGTACCACCGCCACCACCGCCAGCATAAACAGGCCTTGGAA
Source organism: Neisseria sp. (assembly GCA_030532645.1). Classification (GTDB taxonomy): domain Bacteria; phylum Pseudomonadota; class Gammaproteobacteria; order Burkholderiales; family Neisseriaceae; genus Neisseria. The sequence continues at coordinate 5,081 of JAUNKU010000052.1, forward strand.
CAGCAGAACCTGAGTCGGATTGCCGATAACGCTGCCGAAGAATGCGCCGTAATCTTCTACGCCGGAGAGCTGCCCCGTCAGCGCAAAAAACACATAGCTCAGTACCCAGCCGCCGACTACGCTGTAAAACGACAGCAGCACAAAGCAGGTAATCACGCCGAGCAGGCCGGTCAGCGGCCAGAATTTGTCCGGTACGAGCGAGGCAAATGCTTCTACCGCGCTTTTACGGCTGCTGCGGCCGATAACGAATTCCGCCACCAAAACCGGCGCACCGATTAAGAAGGTAAAAAACACAAACAGCAGAAAAAAGACCGCGCCGCCGTTTGTTCCCATTGTGTAAGGGAATTTCCAAATCGCACCGAGGCCGATAGCCGAGCCGGCGGCCGATAAAATAAAGCCCAATTTCGACGACCAATTATCCTGTTTCGCCATCATCTTGCTCCTGCCGCAGCGCGGCTTACTTGATAAAAGCCGCGATTATAGAGAAAATGAAATAAAATTGCCGTCTGAAAAGGCGCATATTGTTTTTTGATTTTCATTTT
>JAUNKU010000052.1:5722-6945 GCA_030532645.1 Neisseria sp.
AATGAAATAAAATTGCCGTCTGAAAAGGCGCATATTGTTTTTTGATTTTCATTTTGCTCCTGCCGCAGCGCGGCTTACTTGATAAAAGCCGCGATTATAGAGAAAATGAAATAAAATTGCCGTCTGAAAAGGCGCATATTGTTTTTTGATTTTCATTTTATTTGCAACTTTGTTTTAATAAATAAAACAATATAGAAAAATAATGCCCGAATTTTCCATTTCTTTACACTTAAACACTTATTAGAGGAAGATATGAAACTGCTCCATTCTGCCAACACACACAGCTTTGCCTCCGACAATTATGCCGGCGTGCATCCCGAAATTTTTGCCGCGCTGCAAGCGGCCAACGGCGGACACGTCGGCGCATACGGCAACGATGTGTACAGCGAACGCTTGCAGGAATTGGTCAAACAGCATTTCGGTGCGCAGGCCGAAGCCTTTCCCGTGTTTAACGGCACGGGCGCAAACGTTTTGGCGTTGCAGGCCGTATTGCCGCGCTGGGGCGGCGTGATTTGCGCGGATACGGCGCACATCAACCACGATGAAAGCACCGCACCGCAAGCCGTGGGCGGTTTCAAGCTGTGGCCCGTGCCGTCTGAAAACGGCAAGCTCACGCCCGAGTTAATCCGCCACGAAACCTACGGCTACGGCTTCGAACACCGCGCCCAGCCGTTGGCCGTCAGCATCACGCAAAGCACGGAATGCGGCACGCTGTACAGCATCGAAGAAATCCGCGCCATTGCCGAAGTGTGCCGCGAACACGGAATGGCGCTGCATATGGACGGTGCGCGTTTGGCCAATGCCGCGGCCGCGCTCGGCGCAGAATTGCGCGACATCACCACCGATGCCGGTGTGGACATTCTTTCTTTCGGCGGCACGAAAAACGGCCTGATGTTTGGCGAATGTGTGCTGGTGCTCAATCCGGCCAAAGTTTCAGACGGCCTCAAATACCTGCGCAAACTCAATCTGCAACTGGCCTCCAAAATGCGTTTCCTGTCCGCCCAATTCATTGCGCTGTTGGAGGACGGCTTGTGGCGGAGCAACGCGCAGCAGGCCAACGCAATGGCCGCACGCCTTGCCGACGGACTGCTTGCCCTGCCCGGCGTGGAAGCCGTGTATCCGCCGCAGGCCAACGGCCTGTTTGTCCGCCTGCCCGAAGGCGTGGCAGACAAAGCGCGCGAACACGCCGCGTTTTATGATTGGGACAACGAAGGTACGGTGCG
>JAUNKU010000052.1:7045-10353 GCA_030532645.1 Neisseria sp.
CCGCTTTTTGCTTGCAGAACCGTTTTTATTCATTCCTAAACATTTCTTGATAAACAAACTGCCAAACCGCTATGGATACCCCAGCTACTTTCCGTACCATTGCCGCTGAAACCGTTGCCGAGTTCAAAGACAAAGGCAGCCGCTTTATTGCGTTTGCCTATCCCGTCCGCACGGCGGAAGAGGTTAAAAAGCACGTTGATGCGTTGCGGCAGGAGCATCACAAAGCACGCCATTGGTGCTATGCCTATCGCTTGGGAACGGACGGTTTGCAGTTCCGCGCGAACGACGACGGCGAGCCGTCCGGCAGTGCAGGGCGGCCGATTTTGGGGCAGATTGATTCTTTCGGGCTGACCGATACGCTGGTGGTGGTGGTGCGCTATTTCGGCGGTACGCTGCTGGGGGTGCCGGGGCTGATCAATGCGTATAAAAACAGCACCGCAGAAGCTTTGAAAATCGCCGAAATTGTTGAGAAAAACATCGAAAAAACCGTTTTTCTGCGTTGCGATTATCCGTACTTGAACGATGCGATACGGATTGCCAAGCAGCATCAGGCGGAAGTAGCGGCGCAGGATTTGCAGCTTGACTGCCGCCTGACTGTACGCATTCCGCTGGTCGGCTACGCCGCTTGCCTCGCTGCTTGGGAACAGACGCGCGCGATAGATATTTTATCGGAAGAAGAAGTAGAATTTTAATGATTTCAAAAGCCTATGGAATTTTCTGTGTTGCTGTTACCGTTGCTTGGTTTGCCGCAGCGCTGGTCTTCGCATTCTCATTTTTCTGTTTCGGCGACAGAATTTCAGGCGTGGCTGCATTGTTCTGTTTGGTTTGTGCGTTCTGGAACGGCTGGCGTTGGCGGCTGTGGCGACAGCTGTACGATGAAAGCCGTTTGTTGGGCCGCTGGTGGTTGGCAGATTTGCCGTCTGTTTTATTCGCTGCGGCATTTGCGGTTTTATTGTGCGTGATGGGGGCGTGGCGGATTTTCGGCGAAGGCTGGCCGATATTTGACGGCCGCTTGTCTTAATCAAACGGTTCGGCAGTATCAAACCAAGCATTTTCAGACGGCCTGAATGCAAGGCCGTCTGAAAAAAACAGACAGAGACAACATTCACATCAAAATAAAAAGAAAACATCAAAATGAAAACAAACCGTTCGGAGTTTGTCCGCGGCCTGAAAGAAAGTGCGCCGCTGATGATCGGTATGCTGCCGTTTGCGCTGATTTTGGGGGCGCAGGGCGCACAAAAAGGAATGAGCGTGCTGGAAGTGCCGCTGATGACGGGGCTGAATTTTGCCGGCGGATCGGAATTTGCCGCTGTCGGTTTGTGGGGCAATCCGCTGCCGATACTGACCATTATTGCGGTAACGTTTATGATTAATTCGCGCCATATTCTGATGGGCGCGGCGTTGGCTCCGCATTTGAAACATCTGCCGCTGAGAAAAGTGCTGCCCGCGCTGTTTTTTATGGCTGACGAATGCTGGGCGATGGGCTTGGCCGACACCAAAAAACACGGCGTGTTCAGCTGGCCGTATTATATGGGCATCGCCTTGTTTTTATATGTGGTTTGGGTGGTGTTTACTTGCTTGGGGGCGGCGGTCGGCCCGCATTTGGGCGATGTGGAGGCATTGGGCTTCGGAATGGCGTTTCCGGCTGTGTTTCTCGTGATTTTGCGCGGTTTGTGGAAAGGTTTTAAAGCCGCACGGCCTTGGCTGGTCAGCTTGTTGGCGGCTTGTACCGTGTATCTGACGGTGGACGGCGCTTGGTATGTGTTGGCCGGTGCGGGCGCAGGCTTGTTGTCTGCTTGGATTTGGGGAGCGGAAAAATGATTTCTCCGGATTCTGTGCTGACGATTCTCGGAATGCTGGCGGTAACGTATTCCACGCGTTTAATCGGCTTTTTTGCCTTGCGCAACCGCAGTTTGAGCAAACGCGCCGCCGCCGTGATGGAAGCTGCGCCGGGCTGCGTTCTGATTGCTGTGATTGCGCCGCATTTTGTGTCCGATAAACCGAACGAGCTGATTGCCATTGTGCTGACTTTGTTTGCCGCCAGCAGGCTGTCGATGTTGCCGACCATCATCATCGCCGTAGCTTCTGCGGGGATTTTGGGCTGGCTGATGAAATAAATATTGAAGTGCCGACATCATAAAAAGGCCGTCTGAAAATCCGTTTTTCAGACGGCCTTTTGCCGGATATGGCTTAAATATCAATATTTAACCGCCGCTGCTTTCTGGTTTGGTCGGCGTTTTGCAGGCCGAAGGCAGGGCGGATGTGAACTTCTCTACAGTCTTCTCGTCTGCGCCGTCTTTGGCTTTGCCTTCGCAACGCCACGCAATCGCACCGGCCTTTTCCGTATCCGGAGTTAAAGACAATTCCGCGCCTTGCAATGCTGCGGCAACTGCACTGCTTGTCTGCATTTTGGCGACCAATTTACCGTTGGACAAGCTGACGGAATCAACATATTTCCCCTTAATCTCGTCTGCTTCCGGCATACCGGCTCCGCTGTTGTTTGCAGGCATCGTGCCGTGTTCGACAAAATATTCCGCAATCAGATTTTTTTGCCCTTCCATCAGCGACAAAGCCTCGCTAAGTTGCGCTCTGGCGGTGTAGTTCTGATACATCGGTACGGCAATCACAGCCAAAATGCCGACAATCGCCACCACAATCATCAGCTCGATTAAAGTAAAACCTTTTTGTACGGCTTTCATCATTTTTCTCCTTGGTTTGGAATGATTGTCGGAATGCCGCAGGAAAACAGCGCGGCAGTTTTCCGTTTGATGATTTTAGTCAGGCTAAGGGTTTATTGTATAAAGGAATTTTTTAGGCGGAAGAAAATAGGTGCGAAATGGCGGAAATGGCAGCAGGTGTGAAGTTTTATGCTGTCGGGAAAACGGGAAAAGCCATTTTATTTCAGTGTTTTGTCGGGAAAATGTTTGCCGAAAGAGAAAGAAAGGCCGTCTGAAGCTGTACTTTCAGACGGCCTGATATTTGCTGCAAGCAGAAATCAGCGTACTTCGGCTGCGGCTTTTTCTTGCGGCATAGCCATACCGCGTTTTTTCATCTGCGGACGTTTTTCACTTAACTTGGCGCGTTGTTCAGGCGTTAAAACCTGCATAATTTCGTGGCGCATTTTTTGATGTTTCAAAGCCGTTTCCGCGTGTCGCGCCTGACGTTCGCTGATGGCCTGCCGGGCTGCGGCTTCGTCAAACGGAGCGTTGAAATCGGCCGGTTTGCGCGCCTGATAAGCCTGTTTCATTGCCTTTTTGTCGGCTTCGCTCGGGCGGTTGGCTTCGATGATGGCACGGATTTTCTGTTTT
>JAUNKU010000053.1 GCA_030532645.1 Neisseria sp.
GAAGAGGGGGCGGCTTATCAAACCGCCCCGTCATACTCGGGCTTGACCCGAGTATGACGGTTTTTTGTGTTTTGTTTTGGTTTGGCAAACCGTTTGGTCTTATGTTGTTTTTCTGTAATCGTAGGTTGGGTTGAAGTGGAACGGAAACCCAACAATGATTGAATTTCTGCAATGTTGGGTTTGTGCTGCGCTTCAACCCAACCTACCTTATTTTTCAGACGGCCTAGTGATGGCTGTCTGAAAACCTCAGGCTTTGACGACATTCTCCGCTGCGGCGAATTTGCCGCGTGTGTCGATAATCAGCTTGGCGTTGGCGGCAATCAAATCATAATCGAAGCGGTCGTGGTCGGTGGCGAGCAGGACGCAGTCGTATCGGGCGATTTCTTCGGCGGTAAACGGTACGCTCGCCAAGTCGAAACAGTGTTCGCGCATTTTCGGGAAGACGGGAACGTGCGGATCGCAGTAGGCGATGTCTGCACCCAAGCCGCGCAGGATTTCCATAATTTCCACCGACGGGCTTTCGCGCATATCGTCCACGTTTTTTTTGTAGGCGATGCCGAGTACGAGGATTTTGGCGTTTTTCATTGCACGTTCGCGCTGGTTCAGTGCCAGTACGGTTTTGTTGGCAACGTATTCGGGCATTGCGGAATTGACTTCGCCTGCCAGCTCGATAAATCGGGTGTTTACGCCGTATTCGCGTGCTTTCCACGTTAAATAAAACGGGTCGATGGGAATGCAGTGGCCGCCGAGGCCGGGGCCGGGGTAGTAAGGTACGAAGCCGAACGGTTTGGTAGCAGCGGCGTTGATGACTTCGTGAATATCGATGCCCATTTTGTCGGCGACGATTTTCATTTCGTTGACCAGGCCGATATTGACGGCGCGGTGGATGTTTTCCAAAAGTTTGGTCAGCTCGGCGGCTTTGGTCGAGCTGACGGGCACGACGCGGTCAATCGCCGGTTGATAGAGGGCGATACCGGCTTCCAAGCAGGCGGGGGTGTGGCCGCCGATAACTTTGGGAATGGTGCGTGTTTCAAAATCGGGATTGCCCGGATCTTCGCGCTCGGGCGAATATACCAAGAAGATGTTTTCGCCGACTTTCAGGCCGTTTTCTTCTGCGCGCGGCAGCAGCTCTTCTTCGGTGGTGCCGGGATAAGTGGTGGATTCCAATGAGAGAATCTGACCGGCGCGCAGATAAGGTTTGACGGCATCTGTGGTGTTGATGACGAAGCTCATATCCGGCTCGCGGTATTTGTTCAGCGGCGTGGGGACGCACAAAATGATTGCATCGGCTTCGGCGATACGGGAAAAATCGGTGGTGGCTTCAAAGCCGTTTGCCCGTGCGCGGGCGATGTCGGCGGCGGCGATGTGTTCGATATAGCTTTCGCCGCGGTTGAGACGGGCGGTTTTTTCGCTGTCGATGTCGAAGCCGAGTACGTTGAAACCGGCTTCGCTGTAACGCAGCATCAGCGGCAGGCCGACGTAGCCCAAGCCGACAATGCCGATAAGGGCTTGTTGCGTGCGGAATTTTTCGATTAAGGTGTTTTTCATTTTTTGGAAATCCGTAAACAGAATGCGCGGCGTGTGTGCCGTCTGCAAAACCGGTTGATTTTACGCCGAATCGGGGGGAATGGGTAGAAGGCCGTCTGAAAGTGCTGGGCTTTCAGACGGCCTTTTGATGCTGTGTAACGGGTCGCAGCTTGCTTGGATCACGGAGCGGTCAATCAAAGCTGCGGCCGAATGGGAAAACTGCTCAGTTTTGCTTGCGTAAGGTCCATTTGATGCCGTTGCCCAATGTTTCTACGCGGTGGGTATGCCATTCGGGTTCGGCGGTCAATACGGCCGGATTTTCCGGCAGCGCGAACAGTGAACGCGCCGAGCCGCCCAAAATTTTCGGCGCTTGGTAAAGCACGATTTCATCGGCCAGACCTTCGGCCAGAAATGCGCCTGCCAATACCGCTCCGGCCTCCACCAGCACTTCGCCGATGCCTTCGTCAGCCAACAGGCGCAGCAGGTCGGCCAAATCGATGCGGCCGTTTCGGGCGGACGGGCGCAGGATTTTGACGTGCGGCCGCTCGGCCAGCGTTTTCAGACGGCCTTCGTTTTCGGAAAGTGTCGCAATCATCAGCGGCGCGGAAGTATCGGCCAGCAGATTGCTGTGTTCGGGAATCTGCAAGTGCGTATCCAGCACCACGCGCGCAGGTTGGCGCAATGTATCGAAAGCGCGGACATTCAGGCGCGGATTGTCGGCCAATACCGTACCGATGCCGGTCAGCACCGCGCAGCTTTCCGCACGCAGCTTCTGCACATCGGCACGCGCGGCTTCGTCGCTGATCCATTGGCTGCGGCCGTCTGAAAGAGCGGTTTTGCCGTCCAGCGAGGTGGCGCTTTTGATGCGGACAAACGGGCGGCCGCGTTCGATTCTCGACAGAAAACCGCGGTTCAGCGCGCGTGCTTCGTGTTCCAGCAAGCCGCTCTGCACCTCGATTCCGGCTTCGCGCAACATTTGCAGGCCGCGACCGGCAACCAAAGGATTCGGATCTTCCATTGCGGCGACCACGCGCGACACGCCTGCGGCAATCAGCGCAGCGGCACAAGGCGGCGTACGGCCGTGGTGGCTGCACGGTTCGAGCGTCACGTAAACCGTTGCGCCGCGTGCCAGTTCGCCGGCCTGTTCGAGCGCATACACTTCCGCGTGCGGCAGGCCGGCGCGGATATGGAAGCCTTGCCCGACTATTTGCGTGCCACGCGTGATAATGCAGCCGACGCGCGGATTCGGTGAAGTGGAAAAACGCCCTTCGTTCGCCAAGGTGAGGGCGGTTTGCATCATTTGGGTATCGAAATCGGAGAACATAGTTTGGCTTTTCGGGAAAGGGTTGGCAGGAGGCCGTCTGAAAACGGGGTTATACAAGCGCTGCGTGACGGCTGAAACGGGCAACAGATTGGGTTGATTATAGTGGATTATAAAAGTTATAAAAGCCTTGCGGCTTTTACCCCCACCCTAGCCCTCCCCCGCAGAACGGGGGAGGGGATAAGTTTGCTGTGCCGATAACTTGGCCGACTGTTTCGGATTGCCGCTTTACTCCGGTGTAAAAAAGTATCGGCAGTGCTGAAAAAACGGCTGATGCGTTTCTTTCCATTTCGGCAGAAACCACAATTTAGGTTAGCTTGATACTGAAAATGCCGGGAAAGCGACAATGCTGAAAGAATGGCGGTATGTTTCTTTCCATTTTTGGAAAATAGGTGTCCGCAAAAACATCGCTGAACCGGAAATGCCGGAATAAGCTACCAACTTACTCCCTCTCCTGCTTGCGGGGGTGTGAAAGCCGCAGGCTTTCGTCAATCATCTGAATCCCAACCCATATTTTTCAGACGGCATTGAAAAACCGGCAATCGCTGCCGGTTCGGAATTATTTCAGTTTCACGTCTTTCAAAACCGCAGCCAGTTGGTTGGTTGGCACGCCTGAGCCGTTGGCGCAGATGGTGTAGAGACGCTCGGCGGTATGCAGCGCGATGCAGTCTTCTTGGAAGTCGTTGTCTTGGGTAAACGAATAATCCATACGGTTTTCCGTTGCTGCGCCGATTTTCAGATTGCTCAGGTTTTCGGCTTTTTCCAGCTCGGTTTTCAGCTTGGCGAAATACTCGGCCGACGGCGTTTTCGGGCTGCCCAAAGCGGCGGCGTAAAGCGTGATGCCGCTTTGCTCGTCGCGTTGCAGCAGCGTGATTTCTTCGGCGCTGAAACCTTCCGGCATCAGCTCGGCATTGCCGCTTTGGTCGGCAAAATTGCCGGCGGTGTTTATCGTAACCGCGCCGTCGCTGCTGGTCAGGCTTTGGACGGCGGTTTCGGCGGAAGCGGCAGGGGCGGCGCTGTCGGGCGCAACGGAGGTTTCGGCCTGTTGCGAGCAGGCGGCCAGAGCCAGCGCGGCGGCGGTAATCAGGGTGGTCAGTTTGACGGTCATAACGCAAGTCCGGAAAAAATGAAAAACGGCTGAGTATAACAGAGCTTTGGGTTGGGTTTTGTTAAGGCGGCGGAGAAGAAAGCAAAAGGCCGTCTGAAAAAAGCCGGTTTAATAAGGTGCAAACAAAGCAAAGCATTTTGAATGCTTGGCGCGGTTCTGCAAAAAAAACCGGCACCGGCTTTGCCGCTTTCGTTTTCCGTTTTATTGAAACGGCCTTTTTCAGACGGCCTTGAAACACCCGTCAATCCACCACGCCCACGGCGCGGGCGATGGCCAAGCCTTCTTCTTTGCTGAGATAACGCGGCTCGGTCGGCGTGTCGCGCAGGACAATATCGCCGTCGTGGAACAACACCAATTCGTCGCAGGCAAGCTGGTGCCATTGCTCGTTTTCGGTCAAAGGCAGCGTGGCAATCACGGCAACGCGGTCTTTTTGCGTGGTAACGGCGGAAAAATCGATGGAAACGTCATCGTCCAGCAAATGCGCTTCGCCGAACGGCGCTTGGCGCACGATGTAATGCAGCAGCGTGCTGGCGTGGGCAAACATACAGTCGCCGTTCGACAGGATAAAGTTAAACAGGCCGTGGGCGCGGATTTGCGCGGTCAGCTCGGCAACGGCGGCAAACAGCGTGTCGCGTTCGGGGCGTTTATCGAACCGTTGGCGCAGGTTTTCCAAGATAAAGCAGAATGCACGCTCGGAGTCGGTGGTGCCGACGGGGCGGTAAAACTCGCCTGTTTCGGGCTGGAAATTTTCCAAGTGGCCGTTGTGGGCAAACAGCCAGTATTCGCCCCAGATTTCACGCACGAAAGGGTGGGTGTTGGCCAGCGAGGTCTGTCCCTGCGTGGCTTTGCGGATATGGGCAATCACGTTTTCCGATTTAATCGGATAGCTGCTAATCAGATCGGCCACAGGCGATTGCGCGCTGGGTTTGTCGTCGTGAAACAGGCGGATGCCTTTTTGTTCGAAAAAACCGATGCCGAAGCCGTCCACGTGGTGGTCGGTCAGGCCGCCGCGGCGGCGGAAGCCTTCGAATGAAAACAGAATGTCGGTGGGCGTGTTGCAGTTCATACCCAAAAGCTGGCACATAATTTTTCCTTTCGGCGCGGTGTGTGTGGAAGCCTTGCAATATAGGGGCGGACAATCTGTAATTCTAGCACAGCGGCGGCACTTGATTTCAGACGGCCTTGACTGCATATAACGGGAAACTTTAATTAAGAAAGACGAAAAAATGACTGAAACCACCGTATCCGCCGATGTGCGGACCCGCTTTATTTTCGACGATATGCCGGTGCGCGGCCTGCATATCCGTTTGGCCGACGTTTGGCAGCATATCGCCGGCCGCAAACATTATCCGGCCGCCATTGGCCGCTCTTTGGGCGAACTTTTGGCCGCTGCCGCGCTGTTGTCCAGCAATCTGAAATGGGACGGCACGCTGATTGTGCAAGTGCAGGGCCAAGGCCGTCTGAAAATGCTGGTGGCCGAGGCCACTTCCGATTTTACCGTCCGCGCGACTGCCCGCTGGGACGAAGAAGCCGAAATCGGCGAAAACGAAACCTTGCGCGAGCTGCTCGGCGGCGACGGCGTTTTTGTGATTACTGTGCAGCCGAAAGACGGCGAACCTTGGCAGGGCGTTGTACCGCTGGAAGGCGGCAGTATTGCGGAAATGCTGGTGAACTATATGCAGCGTTCCGAGCAGCTGGAAACGCATATTACGCTGGCTTCGGGTGAAAACGCCGTCGGCGGCCTGCTGCTGCAACGTCTGCCGGAAGAAGAATTGGACGAAGCCGCTTGGGCGCACGTTACCGCGCTGGCGGAAACCGTAACGCGCGAAGAATTGCTGGAATTGGACGCGCAGCATCTGCTGTACCGCCTGTTCCACGAAACGCCGCCGCGCGTGTTCGAGCCGGAGAATTTGGAATTTGCTTGCACCTGTTCGCGCGGTAAAGTCAGCGATATGCTGTTGCTGCTGGGCGGCGAAGAAGTCGGCGGCATTGTGGCCGAACAAGGCAGCGTGTCGATTGATTGCGATTTCTGTAACGAAAAATATGTGTTTGACGAAAACGATGTCAATGCGCTGTTCGGTATGGATGTGGTAAACGCCGTCAAAGAAGCGCGGATTGTGCAGTGATGCCGTAATACCGGCGTAAAAAGGCCGTCTGAAAACAGGGCAGATGCTTTGTTTTCAGACGGCCTTTCGGTTTAAACGTGAGCGTTCAAACGGAAATTATTTTTTCAAAGAATCGCGGATTTCGCGCAACAGCTGCACTTCTTCGCTCGGCTCGGCCGGTGCTTCTTCTTCTGCGGCCGGTGCTTTTTTCATTGAGTTGATGGCTTTAACCACGCAGAAAATGGCGGCGGCAACAATCAGGAAGCTGATGATGGTGTTGATGAATACGCCCAAGTTCAGCGTTACCGCACCGGCTTCTTTGGCCGCTTCCAAAGTGGCGTAACCGGCTTCCGGTGCGTTTGCACCGTCTTTCAGGGTAATGAACAGGTTGGAGAAATCCACACCGCCCAAAATCAGGCCGATCGGCGGCATAATCACATCGTCCACCAAAGATTTAACGATGCCGCTGAATGCGGTGCCGACAACCATACCGACTGCCAAGTCGATAACGTTGCCGCGCATAATAAAGTCTTTAAATTCTTGCTTGATTGACATTTTGTTTTCCTTAAATGTGTTAAAAAAGAAATTGTTTCAAAAAAACATCGGAAGCGGCAAGGCTTCCGATGTCGGATTTGTTCAGATATTGAAATCGGGCGCGAAGATACCCGAAAACGCGCGTTTTGTCCATAAGAGCGGATAAAATGCGCGTTTTTTACATTTTGTTTACACCGCGCTCAAAGCGTTGATGCTGTAACCGCCGTCCACATAAGTAATCTCGCCGGTGATGCCGGAAGAAAGCGGAGAGAGCAGGAAGGCGGCGGCGTTGCCCACTTCTTCGATGGTAACATTGCGGCCGAGCGGATTTTGTTCGGCAACGTGGTTCAGCAGTTTGCTGAAATCGGCAATGCCGGAAGCGGCCAGCGTTTTAATCGGACCGGCGGAAATGCCGTTGCAGCGGATACCGTCGCGGCCGACGGAAGAAGCGGTAAAGCGTACGGCGGCTTCCAAGCTGGCTTTGGCCAAGCCCATTACGTTGTAGTTCGGAACGGCACGCACCGCGCCCAAGTACGACAGGGCAACCACGGCGGCATTGCGGTCTTTCATCATCGGACGGGCGGCTTTCACCAGCGCAGGCAGGCTGTATGCGGAAACATCGTGCGCCACTTGGAAGGCTTCGCGGCTGATGCTGTCCAAGAAGTCGCCGTTCAGCGCTTCGCGCGGCGCAAAGGCGATGGCGTGTACCAAGCCGTCCAAGCCGTCCCACGATTGGCCGAGGTCGGCAAACAGTTTGTCGATTTCGGTATCGCTTTGTACATCGCAGCGGAATACCAGTTCCGAGCCGAGTTCGGCGGCCATTTTGCGTACGCGGTCTTCCAATTTATCCACCACATAAGTAAACGCCAGCTCTGCGCCTTGTTCGCGGCAGGCTTTGGCGATGCCGTATGCAATCGAACGCTCGGAAATCATACCGGTAATCAGAATTTTTTTGCCTTGCAGGAATGCCATTTTTGAATCCTTTTTCTAGGTTGAACGGCGCGATTATAGCCGAGTTTCGCAGTGCGGACGAGTGAATGGTGTTTTTACTCTAAATAATGACGGAAGGCCGTCTGAAAATGCAGGGAGGAATGGAGGTTTGATGAAAATAATGGGATTAGCCGAAAATTTCACTATGGCTGTCTAAGTAGTGTAGCTCTACAACGTCATCAACAATTCTGTAAATTAAAACCAGATCCGGCTTGATGTGGCAATCGCGAAAATCTTTCCAATTGCCTGTTAAGGCATGATCTCTGTATTTTTCGGGCATGGAGTGGCCGTACAGAAGACAGCTGGAAACTTCTGTCCATGCTTCTCCAACCAATTCCAAATAATACTTTTTCAAGTCTTTTTTGAAAGACTTGGCCATTTTGAAAGAACGTTTAGCCACGGTTTATCTCCGCCATTGCCTGATTAAGCTCATCAAGGTTTTTGAAACTTTCAAACTCGCCATCGGCAAATTCCTGCTGTGTTTGGCGTAAGCGTTCTTGGGCTTTTGCCGTCAACACGGGCTCGACGGCTTGATAATCGAACGTCAACGGAACTTTCTTGGTATGGGATACATTAACTAAAAACATTTTAAACGCTTGCGCCATGGTCATACCGTAGTTTTCAAAAACTTGGTTGGCATTGTCTTTGAGTTCTTTGTCGATACGGATATTGAAATTAACGGTAGGCATAATTTGTACTCCTTTTGTACTTTATTTGTAAATCATATTACCGCTCTTTTCATAAAAAGTACAATTCTAAATTCAGGTGAAACACAATCTTGCTGAATCGTTTTTCAGACGGCCTTTGCGCTACAATACGCCCCGTTAAGGCCGTCTGAAAAACGAAACAATGTCTGCATACTTTTCCCGTTCATTCAAAACACTGCTGGCGTTATCCGCCGCTTTTTTCTCCGTACAGGCTGCGGCTGACTACGGTATGGCTTTGGGCAGCAAGCCGAAATATGCGGCGGACTTCCGCCATTTTGCCTATGCGGATCCGAATGCGCCGAAAGGCGGTACGTTTACCCTTCCGGCAGCCGGCGGCTTCGATACGCTCAATCCGTTCACGCTCAAAGGCGACCACGAAATCGGCACAGCGCTGACGATGGACACGCTTGCCGAGCAGAGTTGGGACGAGCCGTTTGCGATGTACGGCCTGCTGGCGCAGGATATGGCCTTGGCGGCAGACGGTTTGTCGGTGGTGTTTACGCTGAATCCGGCGGCACGTTTTGCCAACGGCGATGCGGTTACGGCGCAGGATGTTGTTTATTCGTTCGATACGCTGACCAAAGACGAAGCGGCGCAACCGGCTTACCGCTTTTATTGGGCGGATGTGGCGCGCGCGGAAACATTGGATACGCGGCGCGTGCGTTTTGTTTTCAAACAGAAAAATGCTGAGCTTCATTTGATTCTGGGGCAGCTTCCCGTGTTTTCGCACAAAAGTTTTCCCAAAGGTTTGGCTGCGGCGGCCGACAAACTGCCTATCGGCTCGGGGCCGTATCGCTTGGTGCGTGCCGACAACAGCCGGTTGAGCGAATACCGCCGCCGCGAGGATTATTGGGCAAAGAATCTGCCCGTGCGGCGCGGAATGTTCAATTTCGATACCGTGCGTTTCCGTTATTACAAAGACGAAGCCGTGCGCGTGGAAGGCATTAAGGCGGGCAGCTATGATTTTATGCAGGAAAACATTGCACGCTTGTGGGCGCGCGCTTATCCGGAGCAAGTGCTGGCCAAGCGCGGTTTGGTGAAGCGCGAGTGGCCGCAGCAGAGTACGGCTGGAATGCAGGGTTTTGTTATGAACCAGCGGCGCGCATTGTTCAAAGATATTCGCGTGCGGCAGGCTTTGCAGCTCAGTTTCGACTTTGAAAGCCTCAATAACCGCCTGTTTTACAGCCTTTACCGCCGCAGCGACAGTTTTTTTACCAACAGCACTTTGGCCGCACAAGGCAGGCCGTCTGAAAAAGAGCTGGCCGTGCTCAATCCTTTGAAGAAGCTGTTGCCCGAAGCGGTGTTTGTACAAAATGCGCCCGTGCCGCCGAAAACCGATGCGCTGCACGGCATCCGTCCGAATTTGATTAAGGCGCGCGAATTATTGCTGGCGGCCGGTTTCCGCTACCGCAACGGCGTTTTGACCGACAAACAAGGCAAGCCCGTGAAAATCGAAATGCTGGCGGCAAGCAAAAGCACCGAGCGCGTCAGCGCGAAATGGCAGCGCGATTTGGCCAAAATCGGCATTGAAATGAATATCCGGTTGGCCGATTCCGCCGTTTACCAGAAACGGATGAAAGATTTTGATTTCGATATGACGATGCTGGTGTACGGCAACAGCGAAAGCCCCGGAAGCGAGCAGGCCGATTATTTCAGCTGCGCCGCCGCGAATACGCCGGGCAGCCGCAACTGGGCAGGCGTGTGCCATCCGGCTGTCGAACGGCTGCTGCCGCGTTTCAAGCAGTTTAACAACCGCGCCGAGCTGGAAACTGCCGCCCGAGCGCTCGACCGCGTGCTGCGCCATCAATATATCGTTGTACCGAATTGGTATGCCGACCGCTACCGTGTGATTTACCGCAAAACCTTGGGCGTACCGGCTGCTCCGCCGAAATACTATTCCGCCCAGCAGTGGGCGTTGCAGACTTGGTGGTCAAAATAACGGCAAAAAGGCCGTCTGAAAACCGCCCGCTTTTTCATTTCGTTAAAGCGGCATTTTCAGAC
>JAUNKU010000054.1 GCA_030532645.1 Neisseria sp.
CGTTACAGCGTAATGAACAAGGCGGGCTGGTGTATGAACAACCAAGCCTACATTTTACCGAGCGGCGAAACCCTGCGCGCCGAAAACAAAGCCCGCGTAATCTACAACGGCGACAAATCGCAGGCCGAAAGCTACACAGCAAGCGGAAGCCTTGAAGACTGGCAGCAACATATCGCCCGCTATATCGCAGGCAACAGCCGCTTATGCCTTGCCGTAGGAACAGCCTTAGCAGCGCCGCTTGGCCGTTTGCTGAACATCGAAGCAGGCGGGTTTCATCTTTTCGGCGACAGCAGGGACGGCAAAAGCACCGCCGCCCGTGTTGCCCTTTCCATATGGGGCAACCCCGAAGCCCTAATGCTTACTTGGACAGGCACAGGCTTGGGCTTTACCAATACCGCCGCCGCCCGCAACGACGGCTTGCTGGTGTTGGACGAAATCGGCCAAGCCAACGCCAAAGCCGTTGCACAAACCGCCTATGCCGTCATCAACGGCGTTTCCAAAGTACAGGGCGCAAAAGACGGCGGCAACCGCGAAATAAGCCGATGGCGCGTATTTGTCCTATCCACAGGCGAAAAGCCCCTGCACGGCTTTTTGAGAACAGCGGGCGTAGAATGGAACGCAGGCCAAGCCGCCCGTCTGCCCGATATTCCGAGCGATGCAGGGCAAGGCTTCGGCATCTTCGACACTCTGCACGGCCACCACAAAGGCGCGGCATTGAGCGAAGAGCTGAACGCCAACGCCGCCCGTTACCACGGAACGGCCGGGCGCGCCTTTGTAGAATTGCTGTTATCCGACCCCGAAACCGTAGAGCAGGCGCGCGAATATATGGCCGCCTTTATGGCAATACTGCCCGATACAGACGGCCAAGCAAGAACCGTAGCCCTACGCTTCGCCCTTGCCGCCGCCGCATTGGAAACCGCCGCCGCAATAACAGGCATCGGACAAGGCGTAGGAACGGCGGGCGTGAAACAATGCTTTGACGACTGGCTGAAACGCACGGGAACGGGCAAATTTGAAGACAACCAGATAATCAGACAAGCAACCGACTTTTTCGACCAATACGGCCACAGCGTGCGCTTTGCCACCTATCCACTACCCAAAGGCCACAAAATCCACGAAAACAGCGCAGGCTACATCACATCAGACGAGCAGTATCTCGTTATCCCCGCCATATTTGAGCGGGAAATCTGCCAGAGCTTCGAGCCGCGCAAAGTCTGCGATGTACTGCACGGCATCGGCTGGCTGCAAAAAGGCAGAAACCGCTACACCATACAGCGGCGCATAGCCGGTTCAGCCCCACGCTTCTACATCTTCACCGGAGCCGTACCGCCTGAGTTTTAACCTCCAAACACCAGCCCCGCGCTGGTGTTTTTTATTGCCGTAATACATTGCATTACTGTAATACATTGCATTACAATCATCAAAACAAAAGGAGCGCAATGTACACCATAGCCGAAACCGACACATTCAAGGCCAAGGCCGCCCGATATTGGAGCGAAGAAGAACGCTTAACGTTTTTCAGCTACCTAGCCCAAAACCCCTTACAAGGCGATGTAATCCAAGGCGGGCAGGGCTTGCGGAAAATCCGTTGGAAGCGGCGCGGCACAGGCAAAAGCAGCGGCTACCGCGTGATTTACTTCAATCTGTTAGAAAACGGCCTGATTATCTGCGCCGATATGTACAGCAAGAACGAAAAAGAAAACCTGAGCAGGCAGGAATTAAACAAACTGAAAGGGCAAAAATGAACGAGCAAATCAAAAACTGGAACATTCCCGAAATCGTCAACGCCGTTATCGCAGACGACCCCGAGGCCGCGCAAATTGCCGATACTTTGGCGCAATCATTGGCCGATATACAGGCAGGAAAATACAGCCCCGTTGCCGTTTCCCCCGTTACCGCCACACGGCAGAAAACAGGCTTATCGCAAAGCAAATTTGCCGCCGCCCTCAACATTTCCCCCAATACTCTGAAATCTTGGGAGCAGGGGCAGCGCAAACCGAGCGGAGCCGCCGCCGCATTGTTGAACCTCTTGGGCAAGCATCCTGATCTTGTTCACGAATTGGGCGCATAATGACAACACACACACCACCCGGCCGCCGTAATCCGCGAAGACATCTTGCCCGAATTGGGATTAAGCGTAACTGAGGCAGCCAAGCAATTAGGCGTTTCCCGCATCACCTTATCGCGCCTGCTGAACGGCAAAGCGGCCATCAGCCCCAAAATAGCCATCAGGCTGCATCAATGGCCGGGAGGCGACAACCCCGAAAGCTGGCTGCACCAGCAAGCCGATTATGACCTTTGGCAGGCCAAACAAAAGCCCGTAACCATACCCGCAAGGGCAAGTTTCGCGTGAGCCGAAAAACACCGGTAAAAGGCCGTCTGAAAACACCAGCTTTTTCAGACGGCCTTTTTGATAACGTAAAGAACCCTTTTTATACCCTGCAAAAACCCCTTTTCAATAATCGGAAAAAATCCCGCCGCCTCTCAAAACCGCCTGAAAACCCGTTTTCGATAGATTTCAGCTATAACAAAACCCCAAAAAACAGCCCGAAAAACACATTACCCAAAAGCATAAAGTGAAGTAAACACATCACAAAAAAGCCAAAATCGCCCATTTTCAGCCAGTGTAACCACAAAAAACGCCCGATTGGTTACAGTAGTGGTTACAGCAAAACCCGCATAAAATAAGGCTTAGACGGCCGGTGTAACCACGTAACCAGCGTAACCAGCATTTTCTGCGTTATATAACACTGCATTTTTTCAAAAACACAATAAGGAAATGCTATTACCTTCCCCCCCTTTTTATAGCACCCTGCAAAACCCCGTTTTCAGCTCCGACACCACTAAAATCCCCATCAAATACCCAGCCCGCCCATACCCTACCAAGCATTTTTTGGGGGAGTTTTTGGGGGAGATAAGCATTTCCAGAAAACCAATATTTCAAATAATCAATTACTTAAATAAAAAGTACAGTTGACCCCGCCTCCACCAGCTTAAACAACACCTTGCTGCGGCAAGGTGTTTTCTTTTGTTTCTCTGAACAAAAACTTATCTTTCTTTTCCGAATATCCGGCAGCAGTCGGATATAATGCGGCGCAAAATTACAGAGTAAAAGGAAATGCTGATGAACATTTATGCAAAAGCCGCCCCGTTGCTGCTGGCTTTGGCAGCGGCTTCGTCCCAGGCGGCTGTGCCGGTGGAAATGGAAACCAATTACGGCTTAATCCGTTTGTCGTTGAACGAAGAAAAAGCGCCGAAAACTGTGGCCAACTTTTTGGAATATGCCAAAAAAGGTTTTTATAATCAAACAGTTTTTCACCGCGTGATTGACGGCTTTATGATTCAGGGCGGCGGCTATACGGCGGATTTGAAGGAGAAGCCGACGGATAAGGCAGTAAACAGCGAGGCAGACAACGGCTTGAAAAACCGCACCGGAACGATTGCGATGGCGCGCACGGCCAATCCGAACTCGGCCACCAGCCAATTCTTTATCAATGTGGCCGACAATGATTTTCTGAATCATAAAAACAAAAGCATTCAGGGCTACGGCTACACTGTGTTCGGCGAGGTAACGGACGGTATGGACGTGGTTCAGCGGATTGCAAAAGTAAAAACTGCCGGCCGGGGTTATCTGCACAATGTGCCTACGCAGCCGGTCATCATTAAAAAAGTCCGCATTTTGCAGGAAAATCCGGCAAAATAAACGGAACAATCAACAAAATCCGCCAATCTGCTATTCAGCTTGGCGGATTTTCTGTTACCTTCTATGCTTTTTCAGACGGCTTTTCCGGCGGCAGAGGCCGTCTGAAAATACGGCTCAGCCGTCATTTCTCTCCAAGAGCATCAACATCATTACGGCATTCAATACCAACACATCATCGCCCTCTTCCGCCCCGCCTTTTTTATGCAGCGAAAATTTCCGCTCCAACAGCGAAGGCTCTTTTTTCAGCAGATAAATTTCCCTGCCGGCCGTATCACGCACACCGTAGCTCGGATTGAGAAACAGACCGCTCAGCCAGCCGATAACGAGAATATCGCTGACCAAGCCGTCCAACACCGCAATCCAAGGATTGTTTTCCTGCACGGTATAAAGCGGCCGCCCTGCTGTATCCAGCACGGTATAGCTGGTTTTCCACAGCGATTTCATTCCGGCGCGCTTGATTTTGCCGAGCACATTGTCCGCCGCATCGCGCACGGTATATTCGGCATTGAAATCGATAATGCGGTCTGCTTGGATATCAAACAGCTTTTCTTTGCGCGAACGGTCGCGGTAAATATCGATACGCTCGCGGATTTTGAAAAAACGCTGGCGTGTATAAGCAATTTCCCTGTTTTCACGGTCATACACGGAAAAATCATTAGACGGAGTCAGGATTTTAAATGAGAAATGCAAAGGGAAATCCGGTTTCATTGCGGCGGCCTCGCTGAGTAAAAATACGGTGGAATAAAAAATAGGATTATAACGGTTTCCCGCATTCTGCGAGGCCGTCTGAAAAATGCCTTGCTGCAAAGCCTTTGTTTTTCAGACGGCCTTGTCTTTTCTTCTTTCATTCAAAATAAAATGAAATCTTTACCTTCAAGCACTTAACTGTTTTTTCTGTTTAGTAATGATAAAAATTCTCACAATCAAGAAAATTTCTGTTAATATCGCGCCGTTATTTTATTGATAACTATTTTTAATCATAAAAACCAAAAAGCAACCGAATACGATTAAAAGCAGTTATTCCCTCAATCCAGCTTCAAAAACAGGAGATCAAACGATGTCATTCAAGCAACTGCCTTTAACAACCGCAGTTTTGGGCGCATTGTGTGCAGCCCCTGCGTTTGCCGACACCGCACAAGCACCGGCTTCTGCAGAACTGCAAGAAGTAAAAGTTACCGCCGACCGCCAAGGCGCGAAAGTGAAAACCAATGTGGTTACCACGCGCACCAAAGACGAAAGCACCGAAACCGACCTGCGCGGTCTGTTTAAAGACGAGCCTGCCATCAATATCGGCGCAGGCAACGGTACTTCGCAATATCTGTATGTACGCGGTATGGGCCAAAACTCCGTGGATGTCAAAGTAGATAATGCCTACTCCGACAGCCAAATCCACTACCACCAAGGCCGCCATATGCTTGATCCTGCGCTGGTGAAAGTGGTTTCCGTACAAAAAGGCGCGGGCAGCGCGTCGGCCGGTATCGGCCAAACCAACGGCGCAGTGATTGCGAAAACCGTTGATGCGGCGGACTTGATGAAAAACGCTTCCAATCCGTATTTCGGCGGCAAAATCAATGCCGGCTACAACAGCAATCAAGGCTTCAACTACGGCGGTGCAGTGTTTGCCCAAACCGACCGTTACGATGTGCTGTTCTCTGCCAACCGTGTGAAGGAAAACAATTACGAAGGCGGCAAAGGCTACCACAACTCGGTAGACGGTAGTGACGAAGTCTTGTTGAGCGCCTTAGATAAAACAGGATACTTAGCTAAACTCGGAGTAAATCTGAACGAAGACCACCGCATCGTTGTCAGCCATCTGAACAACCAACATAAAGGTACTCGAACTGTACGCGAAGAATTTGCAACTTGGACAGATTATTATTCCGTAGACCCAAAAACAGGTAAAAAAAGCCTCAAAACCCAAGCACCTGCCAAACGTAAGATGACTTACGACCAAACCAATGTGGAATACACCGGCAAAAACTTGGGCTTTGCCGAAGCCGTAAATGCCAACGTTTACCGTTTGGTACAAGGCCGCTGGTCTGCTGATGATAAAGGTAACGGTTACGCTGGTAGTACGAAAAACCTTGGCGAAACCAAAACCAAGATTGAAACCTACGGTGCCAATGTCGGCTTTGATTCGCGCCTTCACGAAAACGTTTTGCTGAAATACGGCGTGAACTACCGCCATCAAGAGATCAAGCCTAATCAGATTTTTGTTGACGGCATAGTCAATCAAGAGAAGCAGGATGTCGGCGTATACGCAGAAGCGATTGCCGATATTAAAGACGTAACGCTGACCGCCGGTTTGCGCTACGACCACTTCAACTTCAAAGCGATGGACGGCAAAAAAGTCAATGACGGCGCAATCAATCCGAGCGTCGGCGTGATTTGGCAGGCTACACCCGAGCTGAGTTTCAGCGCCAGCCACAACTATGCCACCCGCAGCCCGCGTATGCACGATGCCATTATGTCGCACGGCGCACGCAACGTGATTTCCATCAAAGACGGCACCAAAGCCGAGCAGGCACGCAATACCGAAATCGGTTTCAACTACGACAACGGTATGTTTGCCGCAGACGGCAGCTACTTCTGGCAGCGCATCAGCAACGCCCTAGGTACTACCAATGCGCGAGACAACCATAAAGACTGTAAAAAAGGCGATCATTGCGAAATCATCAATGCAGGCAAAATCAAAAACTCAGGCTACGAGCTGAACGGCTCGTTCCGCAAAGACGGCTGGAAAGTACGATTGGGTGTAGCGCACGCCAAACCTAAGTTCTACGGCGAACGTTTGAGCGCAAACCCTGAATACGCCGCCGCCATCGGCCGCACTTGGACCACAGGCTTGTCTTACCGCTTCGCCAAACCGAACTTGGAAATCGGCGTACAAAACCGCTTTGTCGAAAAAGTGAAGAAAGAAGACAACTTCATTTTGGTCAACAGCCAAACCAAAGCGGCTGAAAAAGGCAAAGATTCGTACAACGTTACCGACCTGACCGCCAACTGGAAGCCGCTGAACAGCGACAAGATGAACGTCAATTTCGCCGTGGACAATGTGTTTAACAAAAACTACATTCCGCACGCACAACGCAGCGATCTGCCGGGTGCAGGCCGCGCCTACCGCGTGGGCGTAAACTACACGTTCTAATCTCAGAAAAATACGCTTCACTAACGGTAAACGCCCGAATATTCGGGCGTTTTTGCTTTCAGACGGCCTCATCAAGCGACCTAACGCCGCTTGACCGCATTCGGTTTACATAATCGCTTCAATGCCTTTGTTCTTCACAATCGTCAGCAACTTCAAGGCTGCACCGCTCGGCTTCTTCACGCCGCGCTCCCACGCGGAAACATGGTTTTTGCTGACGTTCAAGTGGATAGCAAACGCCGCTTGCGTTAAGGCTTCCTTTTCGCGGATTTGGCGGATGGCTTCGCCGTCCAGCGGCTCAACGGGGGCAAGGCAGAAACGGTCGTATTCTTTCATTTCGGCATTGCTTACTGCTCCGGCCATATTCAGGGCGGAAGCGATGCTGTGAATGCTTTCGCTAATTGGACTGTTGTATTTCATGACGCTAACTCCGTTAATTCGTGAATGCTTTTCAGATAATCCAAACGTTCGTTACTCAATGCTTGGGTTTCAGCAGCTAAAGATTTGAAGTAAATCAATTCTTGTACAGTAATATTCTCTTGTTCATTTTTGGCAAAAACGTGAGCGAAAAAAGCTTTGTCTTCACGCTTGAACAGGATAATGCTGCGATAACCTCCCCGCTTGCCCTGTCCTTGTCGTGCAATGCGCTGCTTAATCACGCCGCCACCCAAATCGGCATCAACCAGCCCGTTTTCGGCGCGTGCTACGGCTTCTACCAGGTCGCTGTCTGTAATGCCTTGTTTGGCAGCAAATTTAGCAACGTGTTTGAATTTGAATATCCTCATAACCGCCCCCGAAACAGGTAACGCTTGGAATTATAATGGCGGGCAGGAATGGAATGCAACACTACTTTTCCTCAGATAAAACAAGGCCGTCTGAATTTTTTTCAGACGGCCTGTTGTTGATTCCTTTGCGGTTTCCGCTCGGAAATCGGTATTAAACGATTTCGGCTTTCTCGATAATAACTGGTTCTACCGGTACATCGTCGTGCATACCGTGGCGTTTGGTGGCTACTTTTTCGATGGCATCAACTACATCGAAGCCGTCGGTTACTTTGCCGAATACAGCGTAGCCCCAGCCGTGCATACTCGGTGAGGTGTGGTTCAGGAAATCGTTGTCTTTGGTGTTGATAAAGAACTGGGCAGACGCGCTGTGCGGTGCCATTGTACGCGCCATTGCGATGGTGTATTTGTCGTTTTTCAGGCCGTTTTGCGCTTCGTTTTGAATGGATTCGCGGGTGGCTTTTTCGTTCATATCGGCTGTCATACCGCCGCCCTGAATCATAAAGTTCGGAATCACGCGGTGGAAAATCACGCCGTCGTAGAAGCCGTCTTTAACGTATTGCTCGAAGTTTGCCGCAGTAATCGGGGCTTTTTCGTGGTCGAGTTCCAGCGTAATCACGCCTTTGTTGGTGGTTAATTTAATCATTGTTTTTTCCTTGGAAATCAGGTGGGAAATAGGATTTTCGGCCGTCTGAAAAATGCCTGTTTTCAGACGGCCTTTGCAGATATTAATGGCCGTCCAGCCAGCGTTCGGCATCCAAAGCGGCTTGGCAGCCGGAAGCGGCGCTGGTAATCGCTTGGCGGTAGGTGTGGTCTTTCACGTCGCCGGCTGCCCAAACGCCGTCGATATTGGTCAGGCCGACATTGTCGTCCGTACCGCCTTTGGTTTTCAGGTAGCCGGTTTCGTCCATATCCAGCTGGCCTTTGAAAATATCGGTGTTCGGCTTGTGGCCAATGGCGATAAATACGCCGTTTACCGAGATTTCTTCGCTGCTGCCATCGGTATTTTTCAGGCGGACGCCGTTTACGCCTTTGTCGTCGCCCAGAATTTCGTCGATTTCAGCATTCAGTTTCAGAACGATCTTGCCTTCTTCCACACGCTGCATCAGTTTATCGACCATAATTTTTTCGGCACGGAAAGTGTCGCGGCGGTGAATCAGGGTAACGGTTCCGGCGATGTTCGCCAAATACAGGGCTTCTTCTACGGCGGTATTGCCGCCGCCGACTACGGCCACTGCTTGGCCTTTATAGAAGAAACCGTCGCAAGTAGCGCAAGCAGAAACGCCGCGTCCGGCAAAGGTTTCTTCGCTCGGCAGGCCGAGATATTTGGCAGATGCGCCGGTAGCCACAATCAAGGCATCGCAAGTATAGCTGCCCATATCGCCTTGCAGGGTAAACGGGCGGTTTTGCAAATCAACGGTATGGATTTGGTCGAAAATCATTTCCGTACCGAAACGCTCGGCGTGCGCTTGGAAACGCGCCATCAACTCGGGGCCTTGCACGCCGTCAGCATCGGCAGGCCAGTTATCGACTTCGGTAGTGGACATCAACTGGCCGCCTTGCGCCAAACCGGTGATGATAACGGGTTTCAGATTGGCGCGCGCGGCATACACGGCGGCGGTATAGCCGGCCGGGCCCGAGCCTAAAATAATCAGGCGGTGGTGTTGCGGATTGCTCATAATCGTTCCTTTGGAAAGGGAGGCCGTCTGAAAGCGCAAGATTTAACGAAGTTAAAACGGCACAGCGTTTTTTCAGACGGAATCAAATATTTGAACTACATTGAAAAATCAACGGCGGCGGCCGAAACCTCGGCTGCGGCGCGGCTGCTGATGGTTGCTCATACCTTTTTGCGTTGGACGGTATGCGCCCTGCTGCCGTTGCGCACTTTGCTGGGCAGCAGATTTACGCGCGTTCAAAGTGCCCGGCGCCTTAGCGGTTTTACCGCGATACTGCTGCGCGTAACTCGAACGGACTTGCTGGGCGGCAGGCGAGTTGGCCGGTGCTTTCATAAACTTATTGGCCAAGGCATTGCCGATAAATGCACCGGCAGCCGCGCCAACCAAACTTTGCAGCAGCCACGAACCGGTGGACGGGTCGTACATATATTGCTGGCCGTCATTGCCGGTAACGGTTTCGCCGTTTTTACCTTTTTCCTGCGCCTCGGGCGACAGGGTTTCATTTACCGCTTCGTCCTGCAACTGGTAAACCGTTTGATCCTGCATTGCTTCCAGCTTGGCAATCTGCTCCTGCTGGGCTTTAAGCTGCTGCTCCAATTCGGCTTGACGGTCGTTACAAGCAGTCAGGCCGACAGCGGCAGCCGCCGCCAGAATAATGGCATAAGGTTTCATCGTTATTCTCTCTTGTGCGTTGTGCAAAACTT